>QKGK01000050.1 GCA_003250455.1 Chloroflexota bacterium
AGACACGGTCGCCCACATCGTGCCCGTAGGTATCGTTGATCTGCTGGAAATGGTCTATATCCAGCATCAGGAACCCAAGCGAGGTGCCATTCTCTTCGGCAAAGTGCAATTCTTCTTCCATCAGCGTGTCCAGGTATGGGCTGTTGTACAGCCCGGTGAGCGGATCCAGGACAGTCTGCTGTTTCAGATTTTGGCGGCTTTTCTCCAGTTGTAGGGCCTGCTCAACCAGTTGGTTTAGATTCGCTTCGCGCACATGGTTGATGATGACAACAAACAACCCCAGCAAAAACACAAAAATGAGCAAACCAGGCGCATTGATAACGGTGTGCAGCCCGGTGCTGAAGAGCACATACACCAGCAGCAGGTACTGCACCAGCGCAACGACCACTGTCTCCCATACCGTCAGGAACAGGGCAGACAGGAGGATGGAAAAAATAAAATACAGCAGGGGGATAAAATCGCCCGTGAGGATATTGCGGTCGAAGACCGCGCTGAACCAGGGGGCAAACATGGTCATGGCAATCAATGTCTGGGCAGACGCTTTGACATAGCCATAGCGCAGCAGCAGCAGCGCAAAAATGTTGAGGATCGTGCAAAAAACGATCAGCAGGCGGTAATTGTCCTGCACATCGGGAGGAGCGATGAACTTGATCAGAACCAGCATCCCCATCAGCGGCACAAAAAGCGACACCAGCAGGACATATAAGATCCTGATCTGCTGGCGGAGCGGCTCGAATTTTTCAGGGGTCAGGCCGTCGACTTCAATTTTCCGGAAAGAAAATAGGCGAAAAACACCCGGCTGATCTTCGGGAGATTCGGTTGGGACTGTTTCGGGTGGTGTTGGTTCCGGCATGGTTTCCTCCTGCTGCGCAAAAGCGCTGCTTTTCATTATACTGGAACCCAACGTCAGGATACTGTTTCAATAAGATGACAAACGCAGATAAATGGACATAAAAAGGGGAAAAGAGAAATTAAACGACAAACGCCAAGGTGAGGGGGGCACCCTGACGTTCGTCTTTAAATGATTATAGATTAAATTCAGGAAGCCGTCAAGGAAATTGGAGGAAATTGAGCATATTTTTCCGCCCCCAGGCAAATTGCCCCCCGATTCAGGGTTGACACAGAACACATGTTCAGGTATATTTATAGCACAAATGACCTAAGTAATCGCCTAAAAACCCTTAAAATGAAGCATTCTTTTGCGATTACTTCTTGTTAAGGTTGATAGCGGATTCTATCACCCAAAAAACGGACGAAAACGATAGAATTTGCAAGGAGAATATCCGATGATGGCTCGAAAAAAAGAAGGCCTGAGCGAACGACATAAAAAGATCCTCAAAGTGCTGGAAAACTACCAGGACAATGTCGGCTATCCCCCCTCCATCCGCGAGATCGGGCGGGAAGCGAACATTTCCTCCACCTCGGTGGTTAACTACTACCTCGACCAGCTGGAAGAAAAAGGCTACATCGAACGCGATCGCAAGGTCTCGCGCGGGATGCGCCTGCTGAAAGATGTCAGCGGACAGCTGATCGAAGCGGTGGAATCCACCCTGGACGAACTGATGCGTATCCCCATGGTGGGCCGCATTGGTGCCGGTATCGTCATCCAGCCGCCCGACACCGACTTCAGCCTCTTCCCCCCGGAAGAAGGCCTGGAAGTCGCCCGCAGCATGCTATCTGAAAAGGATGCCAACGCCAACCTGTACGCCCTGGAAGTCCAGGGAGATTCGATGATCGATGCGATGGTCAACGATGGGGACATTGTGGTAATGAAGCACACCCAGACCGCCCAGAACGGCGAGATGGTGGCTGTCCGCCTGAAAGACAGCGACGAGACCACCCTCAAATATTTCTACCGCGAGAACGGGCGTGTCCGCTTACAGCCGGCCAATCCCACCCTCCAGCCGATCATCATCGAGAATCCCAATTCAATTGAAGTACAGGGGAAAGTCGTCCTGGTCATCCGCCAGATGGATGCCTCCCCCATTTAGCCAATCCGAGCCAATGTCCCTCCCAGCCCTCGAAATTTTCGGGGGCTGTTTTTGTTGATAGTATACAGTAAACAGTTTACAGGTAACAGTTTACAGCAGATAGTTGATAGAAGGTAGGTCACCATCCGTGTTCACCTGTGGTTCAAATAGTCCGTTAGGTAAAATCAAATTAACCACGGATGAACACAGATCGCCACAGATAAATTCTTTTTGCGTGCCGGAATCCTTTTTTGCCATATATACTTCAATTTTGCCGGGAACGCTAAGCGCTGTCCTGCTATTCCTCTACCATCCGGGTTCATCTGTGTGAATCTGTAGTTCAAATTGTCGGATAGTCAGGTAGTCTGGAAGCGGCATCTGATCGATCAATTGACTATCTGACTAAAGACCACCAGACCAATGACTATCTCGTTTCACTCGCGGATCTCCGCCATGTTATATACCCAGACATACGGCACGCCCTCGATTTCCACCACATATTCGGCAGGCTTGTCCGCCAGGTAGTCCAGCACCCGCCCCGAGGAATTCCGCTGGCGCTGGTTGATGTAGAGGATCACATAATCCGCCTCGAGGATATCCGCAAAGAGCGCATCCGTCACCGGCGCAGAGATCGGCAGGGCATTGGAACTCCCCTCGAAATGGAAGTCCAGGGTGGAACTGTAGAAAGAATACACCACTGGGTAGCGTTCGCTGTTCTGCTGGTTGAGGTATTCCCCGGCTTCGTTGAGCCCTTCTCCCCACCCGACCATCATCACCTGCTGAGCTTTGTCCAGCCCGCCCAGCCAGGGGTTGAAGTAGCTGTGGTAATAGGGTGCAGCCTGCCACACCAGGCCCGCCTGCCAGCCCACCAGCAGCGCTGCCAGCATGGCTGCCAGCAGGCCTGCCGCCCAGCGGGAGGCCCGCCCGCGCCAGCGGCGCAGCCCTTCCAACCATAATGCGATAAAGCCAAACGCCGCCACCACGTCCAGGTAGACCATGGCGGGGAGGATATAGCGGTCGAACTTTTTTGCGCTGAGGGTAAAGAAGACCACCATCAGCACTGCCGAGACCAGGAAGGCCAGCAGCGCAAAGCGGACGGGGGTTTCCTTCTTTGTTTTGCCGCGCCTCAGTCCCCA
>QKGK01000203.1 GCA_003250455.1 Chloroflexota bacterium
TTCGTCGTCCGGGCGCACCCGGATGAAAAACGTCCCGGCTCGCGCAAGAAGAGCAAGGAAACGGTGGAGGCCTGGGTGGAAGAACACGGGATGGCCGAGCTGCCCAATGTGATCTTCATCGATTCGCTGGAATATATCAGTTCGTACGAACTGATCCTGCGCTCGAAGTTTGTGCTGGCGTACAATTCCTCGGTGGCGTTGGAATCCGTGTTATTGGATAAGCTGCCGGTATGCGCCGGTTGGGCCTGGTATGCCGACTATCCGACAGGCGTGTTCCCGCAGAAAGAGGCCGAATACCGCAAGACAGTGACCGAGCTTTTGGAGACCGAAGAGCCGATCGGCGTGCCGGAGGAATACCGACAAAATGCCCGCAGCCTGCTTTATTATCAGAATTTCCGCTGCTCGGTGCCCTTTGGTAACTATCTGGAACCGCACCAGATCCGCGGGTTTACTCGCTTCAAATTATTTGATCCCAATGAACTTTCCCAGCAGAACGATCTTGCGATAAAATCTATTTTATATACCATGGAGGCGGATCAACCAGTTGTGGTACTTCCGGAAGAATAGTATGACAACACAAGATCGTCTGGAAATTCTATCAACCAGTTTATTGGAGCAGTACCTCCCTCTGGCAACAGAGCTAAAAGCGGTGGCAAAGTCCGTTCGGCAGGAATTTGGATGGCATTATCTTTTAGACCTGATCTGGATTATCAATCAACTGGATTTGAATGTTCTGGAAACGGTGATGGACGCCGGAGCTGGCGTAGGTGTGCTTCAGTGGTTTCTGGCTTCAAAAGGCATCCGGGTAATCAGCGTGGATCGAATGGATCGATCGGACCTGGCCCTGCACTTCCGGTCAAGATATAGTGTGACCGGATTGCGGCCGGAAGACCTTTCTTCCGTCTTTTGGGCGATTGCCCAGGCGATTCGAAAACCGGTCCCATTGATACAGAAAGCGAAGCGCCTGGGAAGAGATTTATTCTCCCTAGTTAACAGGAAGGCGATTTCCTCCACTTCTGGCACGGTGATATTTTATAACCAGGATTTGAAAATGCTGATCGATATCCCTGACGAATCGGTCGATGCCATTGTGGCTGTCTCAGCCCTGGAACATAATGAACCGGAAGACCTGGGACTGGTAGTGGCGGAACTGTTACGCGTTCTAAAACCCGGCGGAAAGTTGGTAGCCACAATGAGCACTTCCGGCAATGAGGATAAATTTCACCAACCTTCCCTCGGCTGGGTATATTCGGAAACCAGCCTGAGAAAATATTTTGACCTGGGTGAGGATACCCTCTCAAACTATGACGATTTCCCAGCCTTGTTAGAGGAGATCAGGAATTCCTCGGAACTGCGGGACTCCCTGGCGAAGTTCTATTATAAGTCGGGCGGAAGGGGAATGCCCTGGGGTGTTTGGGACCCGCAGTATGTGCCGGTGGGAGTATGTAAAGTGAAACCATTGACCAACGCAGCAAACGTTTAGGAGAACAAAATGACTGAATATTCAACATCCCTGTCCGAAAAAGTACAGCTGACCCTGACCGAGGCGCTGCGCGTGGATCTCGCCGAGATCGGCCCTGAGACCGAGTTTGGCGACCTGCCGCAGTGGGATTCGATGGGACACATGGAAGTGCTGGTAGCGCTGGAAAAGGCTTACGGCGTGGAGATTACCGCGGATACGATTACCGAACTGGTCAGTATTCCCGCCATCTGCCGGTATATTGTGGAACATCAGTTGGATTAGTAATCTAAAAATTTTGTAGTTGATCGTATCGATGTGCTTTAAATTTGGACAAATCATTACCGATACCCAAAAAGGCGAGGGAATTGAGCCTAAGTAAATGGATCGAACCTGGGTTAGTCCTTGTAACTTTCATTTCAGGCGTTTTGATTGCGACCACGAATGATTACGGGGTATTGCAGTGGTTTCAAACGGATGACGCCTTTTACTATTTCAAGGTCGCCGAAAATATTGGTCAGGGGCTGGGAAGCACGTTTGATGGCGTAAATCTGACGAACGGCTACCACCCTTTGTGGCTGCTGATTTGTATCCCTGTATTTCTCTTTGCCCAAATTGATTTACTGCTTCCCCTGCGTTTGGTGATTCTAATATCGGTTGTGTTGAGCGCTGCAACCACAGTACTTTTGTTCAGGATGCTGCGCCGGTATCTTGAGATGCCAATTGCTTTGGTGGTCTCTGTGTTTTCGGTGCTGTATCTTCCTTTCTTCCGGCTGAATACGATGGGAGGGATGGAAACCACCTTAAGCATGTTTTTCATCATTTGGCTTTGGGAACGTGTAACTGCAATCAATCAGCAGGAGACTGTAACTCCCAGGCAAATATTAACGGTGGGAATCCTTGCAGTTTTTACTTTTCTAAGCCGCCTGGATAATATTTTCCTGGTGTTCTTTGCCGGTGTGTGGGTGTGGCTGCGATGGTGGCGGCCGGTGGGGCTCTCCAACTCACTGTGGGATGCATGGAAATGGCGGTTGAAGACCGGGTTTGCGTATTACCTCCCGGTTACGGTTGTGCTGCTGGCTTATTTGGGGATCAATGCGTGGCTGTTTGGGACGGCAATGCCAATCAGTTCCCAGGTGAAGTTGTGGTGGGGGACATTGGGTTTGACGATCTATGGAGCGCCATTATATATCTACACAGACTATCTCTTCGAATATCTGCTGCCTGCCAGTCGGGGTGAAGGCCCCTGGACGCTTGTTACCCGCCCTTTGCATACCTTCGCGATAGAATTCTGGAAGCAGCGGGGGAGGGATTTTACTTTAGAACCACTGGCGATCACCTATGCCAGTGTGTTTGCAGTTTTAGGCGCAGTTCTGCTGCCTGGCTGGAAACAGTTACGAAAATTAATTGGGCAGTTGGGGCTGCTGCCTTTCTTTGCGGCCACAATGGTGCACAGTATCTACTATTTCTGGCGGGACGCCTATAACCTGCGTCCCTGGTATTGGACATCTCAGAACCTGTTCTTGATGATCCTGCTGGGAGTGGCGTTGAGTGTGATCTTCCGATATTTCAAGCCAACTCGGAAAGCCCAGGTCAGTCTGACAATTGCCAGTGGTGCAATTTCTATTTTCTTGGTATC
>QKGK01000391.1 GCA_003250455.1 Chloroflexota bacterium
CGGGCGAGCCGGGAAACCCCCATATACAGGGAAAAAACCTTCCTGGAGGCCAGTTTACCCACATATCCACAGTCCCTACTACGAATACTATTTAAACTATATATATTAAATATGGGGATAATTACATGTATAAAACCCAAACACAATCCCAAATCAATTCCATCAAAGCAACCTGCAAGAAGGTGTATTATTAAGGGGCAACTACTGGCAATTTTAACCAATCTTTGCTTTAATAAGTGAATCATGAAAATAGGAATCATAGGCTTACCTCAAACAGGAAAAACGACGATCTTCAACGCCCTCACGCGGCAGAACCAGCCGACCACGATGAGCGGCAAGATGGAAATTCACACCGCCGTGGTGGATATCCCCGACAGCCGGATAGATAACCTGTCCGAACTATATAACCCCAAAAAGACTACCTACGCCAAAGTGACCTATGCCGACATTGCCGGCGTGGAAGGCCGCGGCCAGGGAGACATCTCCGGGAGGCTGCGCAACGAACTGGGCATCATGGATGAATTCATTCACGTGGTGCGTGTCTTCGAAGACGCCTCCATCCCGCATGCCGCCAACACGATCAACCCCGCCAGGGACATCCTCTCGATGAACTCCGAACTGCTGCTCAATGACCTGATCACCGTGGAGCAGAAGCTCTCCCGGCTGGAGGAAGAGCGCAGCAAGGGCGGGCGCAGCAAGCAGGATATCGAATCCGAGAAGGAACTGTTTGCCCGCTTGCTGGAGCATCTCTCCGAAGATTCCCCGCTGCGGGAAATGGGCCTGACCGACGATGAGATCAAAAAGCTCTCCGGTTACCAGCTCCTTTCGCTCAAACCGATGCTGATCGTGCTCAATCTGGGGGAAGGTCAGGCTGCGCCGGATGTTTCGGCGGAGGCGGGCAATATCCCGGTGATCCCGCTGCAGGGCAAGCTGGAAATGGAACTGGCGCAGCTCCCCATGGACGAGCTGGATATCTTCCTGGAAGAATATGGTATCGAGGAGCCCAGCCTCAACCGGATGATCCGCGAATCGTATGCTTTACTGTCTTTGCATTCCTTCTTCACTGTGGGGGAGGATGAGGTGCGCGCCTGGCCGATCAAAAAGGGCACCAATGCGCAGGACGCCGCCGGGGAGATCCATTCCGACCTGTCCCGCGGCTTTATCCGGGCGGAAGTAGCCCCCTACGACCTGCTGATGGAATTTAAAAGCATGGCTGAACTGCGTAATCAGGGCAAGCTTCAGATCGAAGGAAAGACCTATATCGTCCGCAATGGCGATATCATGCACGTGCGTTTCAACGTATAGCTGGAGATAATTTTATGGATCAATTGCCGCTTGGAGAGATATTGCAAGGCGACTGTATTGACGTGCTTGCGACCCTCCCTGAGCGGTCTGTTGATCTGATCTTTGCCGACCCCCCTTATAATCTGCAGCTGCAAAGCGAGCTGTTCCGCCCGGACATGTCCCGCGTGGACGGCGTGATGGATGACTGGGACCAGTTCCAGAATTTTGCCGCCTACGATGCTTTCAGCCGGGCGTGGCTTTCGGCCTGCCGGCGGGTGCTCAAGGATACCGGCACGCTGTGGGTGATCGGCAGCTATCATAACATCTACCGGCTGGGGGCTATTCTGCAAGACCTGGGCTTCTGGCTGCTCAACGATGTCATCTGGATCAAGACCAACCCGATGCCCAACTTTTTAGGAGTGCGCTTCACCAACGCTCACGAGACCCTCATCTGGGCCAAAAAAGATGAAAAAGCCCGCTACACCTTCAACCACCAGGCGATGAAGGGGCTCAACGGCGGCAAGCAAATGCGCAGCGACTGGTGGCTGTTCCGGCGGGTGACCGGGGAGGAAAAGCTCAAGAGCGAGGGCAGGCGGGCGCATTCCACCCAGAAGCCCGAAGCGCTGCTCTACCGGGTGCTGCTTTCGTCCACCAATCCCGGGGATGTGGTGCTGGATCCCTTCTTCGGCAGCGGTACCACCGGGGCGGTCGCCAAAAAGCTGCACCGCCAGTGGATCGGGATCGAGCAGGAACCGGCCTACATTCAACTGGCGCGGGAGCGCATCGACAAGATCCAGCCGGAACCCTTTGAGCAGCAATTATTTGATGTGCGCAGCAAGCGCAAGACCGCCAGGCGGGTGCCGTTTGCCTCGCTGCTGGAGCGGGGTCTGCTGATCCCCGGGCAGGAACTGTACTTCCGGCGCAAGCCGGAACTGATGGCCCGCATCAAGCCTGATGGCAAGCTGGTTTTGGGGGAGCAGGAAGGTTCCATCCACCAGCTTGGCAGAGACCTGACCAACGGCAGCCCGTGCAATGGCTGGGACCATTGGTATTTTCGGGATAAGCAGGGGGCACTGCGCCCGATCGAAGACCTGCGCAAGCAGGTACGCAGCGAGAACGGGGAATAGAAAGAACCGGGAGTTTTCCCGGTTTTTGTTTTGGCCCTTGATAATCCGGGTAAATTTTATTATAATTAGTCATTATAAATATAATATTTAGGTATTACAAATTATTGGCGAATCAGACCTCTTTCATCGAAGCGCTTCCCCTATGGAGAAAATGATGAATTTGGAAACAAACTTTCGCATCGCTCAGGCGGTGATCTTTATTGGATTTATCCTTCACCGGGCATACTATACCCGCAAATATCCCCCTGCTGAAGGTGAAACATTGGAGGAGCAGTCCTCCAGCACGGCCAACAAGCTGGCCAACCTGCTCGCCCTGCCGGCCCTGGTCGGGCTGGTGCTCTATCTGGCAAAACCTGCCTGGATGGTATGGTCGAGTTTTTATCTGCCGGCCTGGGTCCGCTGGGCTGGCGTTGGTGTGGCGCTGACTGGGTTTGCGCTGCTGCAATCGGCACACTATGCGCTGGGAAAAAACTGGAGCGACCAGCCCCGCATCACTGCATCACAAACCCTGACCACGCACGGTCCTTACCGTTGGGTGCGGCACCCTATCTATACAGCGTTCCTGATGATCCTTGGTTCCCCGCTGCTGATCACATCTAACTGGTTCATCGGTGGGTTGTGGCTGCTGATCACGGCGGTGGATATTGCCCAGCGGGTTGCTTTTGAGGAAGCAAAA
>QKGK01000243.1 GCA_003250455.1 Chloroflexota bacterium
TTCCAGGGCTTTCAGCAGAGCGTTGGCCGCGCCTTCGCTGGCTTGCTCAAAATCCAGCAGCAGGGCGATGCGGTAGTCTGCCATGTAAGGGGAGAGCGAGAGGGAGTGCTGCAAGCTGCGCACCGCCTCGATCTTGATATCCCGGTCGCCTTCCTCGCGCTGCACGATGCTCAGGTCGGGGTGCTGCATGCGGGCAATCTGCTGGCTGGCGGGAAGGTCGGGGTTATACTGCCGCTCCGGGCCATTGAGCGCCTGTGCGAAACGCAGCGCCAGGGTGCGGCGGCCGACGCCGTCCGGCCCGGTGAACAAGTAGGCGTGGCGCGGGCGGCCCTGGTCGAGATGCTTTTTGAGCAGGTCTACGGCCCATTCGTGGCCGAGCAGGTCCCAGTTTTCGTGAAGCGTTTGGTTGGCAGTCATGCTGTAATTGTAGCTTAGGGCAGGGGGTTTCGCAAATAATTGGATTTTGATTAAAGACAGAAGCGAGTGATAACCGTTAGATTATCACCCGCCCCTGCTGTATGGTTGATTTATGGGAGTTTTTTCTGAGGATTAATCTCCGGTACCGCAGTCGACGCCTTTGCCGTTTGCATTGGCTTTGCCGCCTTTATCTTTGGCATTGCAGATACCCTTGTTGGATTTGTCTTTGTTATCTTTGCTTGGTTTTACTTTGCCATTTGGCAGGACAGTTGAACCCGATTCTTCGACGACTTCTTCTCCTTCTTCAGGGACGTCTTCGTCGCCAGTGGTGTTGTTCTTGGCATCTTTGCGTACGTGGCCGACGCCGATCAGGGCGGGCTTGCCGTATTTGGCAAACAGGTCGCCAATGCTGGCACCAGCCAGATATTCGGCAATCAGATCCTCTACGGGCACACCAGAGGCATCGGCGATACCGTAGAGCTTGACGATCACGCCAAAGCCAACGCCGTCATCGTGCAGTGCGGCGATCGTATCGCCGGCGTCTTCCAGGCTGCCATCTTCGTTGAGGTTCCAGTCCACCTTCAGGTTATCCAGTGCATCGGAAAGGTTGTTCCCGGTATCCTCGTCCACCGTCAGGGTGATCTCTTCCTCACCAACCTTAACCTGGAAGGTGCCGTCTCCGTTATCCTTGGTAACTACACCTGTGTAGGGGCAGTCTTCCCCTTCTGCCGGGACGTAAAGTTCATAGTTTCCATCTACCAGATCCAGGCAAACTTCAGTCGCTGCCAGCTTTTCTTCAAGGTCAAGCTTGTCGCTGTTCAAATTGTTGAAGTAGTTGCCTAACAGGGTTGTGATGGGATGACCGTAGTCTTGCTCTTCATCGCTCAAGGTAATGGTGCAGAGTCCATCTTCGGTTTCAATGGTGACTATGTTCAAGTCGGGATCATAGTCGACAATGGTTCCGTCAACCAGGTCACCGGCGCAGGCAGGGATTTCATCTTCCGCAAAGACGGTTGAGCCCATGGTAAGCACCAAAATGGTGGCAATCAGTACTGCAAGTAGTTTTTTAGACATCAGAACTTCCTCCTGAATGTTTTGGGGTTATTGATGTGACGCTATTCAATACGATTTGTCACGGATATCATTACAGGACATTAGTACTATTGAATGTGCCCTGCATGACTTTGCAGTAGAATTATTCTTAATCAGTATCGAATTTACCTCAATCACTCGGATGTACTATGCACGCGAGGGCTGGGAAAATGGTATCCTAGAGACATACTAAAAAGGAGTGTTGGAGAATGCGGCGAATGCAATGGTTAGTGGTGATATTGGTGTTGAGTTTGAGCGCCTGCCAGTTGGGCAATGGGAATACTCAGCAAGGGAACAGCGCAGTTGGAGGGTTGGATGCGCCGGAGTTCCCGGTGTACAACCTGAACCTGTCTGAAGAGCCTGCCAATATGGGACAGTTGAGCATGCAGTTGGGACAGTTAGGGCCGTTCCACGGGCGGTTCACGCTCGAATTTGATGGGAACTCTCAATGGACATACCAGGTAGACATGCGCTCGGATGGCAGAAGGATCGAATACAGCTTGCACATAGAGGGAGTCTCCGAGAATAAAAATCCGGGAGATGTGCGTCTCATGCATAACGGGAGAACCAATTATATGACGGGGGCGGGTACCGGTGATTTCTGTGTGCGCTTCCCGGATACCTTCATCACCGAGCCGCTATTTTTGGGACCGGAAGATTTTATCCATCTGGATGAGTTTGGTAATGCACCGGCAGAAAGCGGCAGCGAGCAGATTGCCGGGATCAAGGCGACCAGGTACACGGCCTCCACCGATAATCACCGGGGGTGGCTGGAGGTGGTGGTGAACTATTGGGAAGACCCGGCCACGCAAGCAGTGCTGAAATATGATTTTATTGCCTGGGGGAACGACCCGCTGTATCAGCAGGGGAATGGGCGCGTCCATGGCTTGTTTGAGGTATTGGAGATTGGTCCCCAGGAAATTGGCGGGGTAGCCGGTTGTGCGATCGATTTCCCGCTGCCGGATGATGCCTCCGGGATCATCCACCTGCCGGGCATTATTCAGTTTAATTCTTCCATGGGGCCGGTCGAGATGGATAGTTTTTACACTGGTGAGCTGGAATCACTGGGATGGGAGCGGCAGGAACCGCAGATCAACGCGCAGACCCAGGATGGGGTGCTGGAGTATCGGAAAGACAACCAGACCGTGTCGATCGATGTGGAACCGCTCAACCTGCAGAATTTTGACAAGGGTTTCAGCGTAAAGATCTTCCTGGAGGAGTAAGGCATCGCCTGATCTGGGCGAACATGCGCAGCAAAAGTTAAGACCACCGGCATCGTTGGCTCTTTCCTTTACAGTTCTGTTCTCTTTTACCAATTCTTTTTTTTCTGGATTCCCGCCTGCGCGGGAATGACCTATTCTTCTGTTTCCAGGTGTCATTCCCGCACGCTTCTGGCGGGAATCCACTTTTCCCTCTGTTTTAAGTTTTTACCTCCATCAGCATAGTTGGTTGGTTTACCGGGAATTTTCTTCAACACACTAAATTAAAAAAAAGCGGCCCCGGTGTACGCCGGGGCCGCACTGCGATAGGAGCAGCTATGCAGTCAAAAGAAGGTTACGCAGCGGAGATTTTCTCGCC
>QKGK01000329.1 GCA_003250455.1 Chloroflexota bacterium
ACGGTTTAGCAATGACAAATATTTAGGTGCGAGGAGAGATCATGAAAGAAAAATTTCCATACAAGAAAACTTTTATTGTTGGATTTGGTTTTTTAGGCATCAGCATCGTCTGGCCGATGTTCAACAGCTTTATCCCTATTTTCCTTCAGGCGGGCAATCCTGAATTTGAACGCCAGCTGCTGGAAGCAGGAAGAGAAATCCCTAAAGTGGTAGGCTTCGGTTTAGGCCCCAGCCTGGCGTTCTTTGTCATGACCTGGGATAACCTGATCAATGTATTTGTGCAACCCTGGGCAGGATCAAAAAGCGACAGCACCTGGAACCGCTTTGGCCGGCGAAAGCCCTGGATCTTGATCGGCGCGCCTATTGCAGCCGTTGCCCTTATCATGATTCCTCTTGCCAATACCGTATTGGCGATTATGGTTTTCATCCTCATCACCAACTTCGGCATGGCCCTTTTCCGATCCCCAACTGTCGCCTGGCTGGGGGACCTCTTTACTTCCGAACAGCGCAGTACCGCCAATGGCATCATTAATTTAATGGGCGGGATAGGCGCTGCAGTTGCTCTCTTCGGTGGCGGGATATTATTCGACAAATTGGGAAGAGCAGCGCCATTTGTAGCCGGGGCTCTCCTGATGCTGGTGATGCTGAGTATCGCGCTGATCTTGGTCAAAGAACCGGAAAAGATCAAAGCTGAAAAATCGCCTGAAAATGCTTCTGTTTGGGACAATCTGCGGTACGTCTGGCAAGGCGAAAACCGCAACGGCGTTTATGTGCTCTTGGCAATCCTGTTCTGGTTTATGGGGTACGAAGCCTTGCAAACCGGGCTTTCTTCATTCGCCGTTTTTTCACTTGGGCTCACCCCTGGACAGGCATCCATGATGAGCACCTTGTTCGCTGCTTCATTTATCCTGTTCGCCCTACCCAGCGGCCTCATCGGCACCAGAATTGGACGCAAGCAAACCATCACCATCGGGCTGACTGGCATGATCCTGATTTTTGCCACCGGCTATCTGGTCATCAGCAGCCAACTTACACTCGGGATCATCCTGGTGCTGGGTGGCTTCTTCTGGTCAATGGTCAACGTAAACAGCTTACCTATGGTGTATGACTATGGAGACGAATCGCGAATTGGGGCTTACACCGGACTGTATTACTTCTCCTCTCAATCTGCCGCCGTGCTGGGGCCGGTACTCAGTGGGTTCATCGTCGAATCGCTGGGCAGCAACTATCGTTGGTTGTGGATCTTCAGCACCTTGTTCATGTTGTTTGCCTTTTTTGCCATCCGGGCGATAAAAAGCCATAAGCAGCCTGCCCAGCCCCTCGTAGCGGATTGACGTAAGGAAACTGTAATAAATTTTTCGGTTTCTCGAAGCGTCTGGTTATTAAATCAACGCTAGGAGAAAATTATGAATACAATGTCAGAAATTGCTACACTCGCAGGTGGTTGCTTTTGGTGCCTGGAGGCTGTATATGACCAGCTGATCGGTGTCACCTCTGTGGTTTCAGGATATGCAGGCGGGGAAGTACCCAACCCAAGTTACAGGCTGGTTTGCACCGGCACAACCGGCCATGCCGAAGTTGTGCAAATTACCTACAATCCCGATTTGGTGACTTTTGAAGATCTGCTGAATGTCTTTTTCACCATCCACGATCCCACCACACTAAACCGGCAGGGAGCTGATGTTGGTACGCAGTACCGCTCTGCAATTTTCTATCACAACCAGGATCAAAAAGAAATTGCAGAATCAACCATCCGCCGCTTTGAACAAGAAAAAATTTGGGATGATCCCATCGTCACTGAAGTCGCTCCTTTGGACGAATTCTTCCCTGCAGAAGACTACCACCAGGAATATTTCTCCAATAACCCCAACCAGCCTTATTGCCGGGCGGTAGTTGCGCCTAAAGTAGCCAAATTCCGCAAAAAATTTGTCTCCAGGCTCAAGGAAAATGCGGGATAGCATCAACTAATTCGAAACCAGTGACTACACGCAGAAAGCAGCCACTGGTTTCATCTTACAATCATCTCTAGCAGTCGTTTCAATCACATCTGCGATTCGGTGTGACTCTTCCCGGATTTTTGGGTTAACCAACCATATGACAAACTCTGAGAACAAGGCCATCTCCTACCCCCGGAATCAGATCGTTCGTGGCACCTTCCAGGCATTTGGCAAGTTCCTGCTTATGTTACTGACACGCAGGAATATCAGCGGCTTTGAGCAGTACCCTAAAAAGAGGCGTCTGATTGTGGTTGCCAATCACACCGGCATCATGGAAACAGTCATGCTGACCAGCCTCGCCCCTCGTCAGATCGAATTCATGGGATCAGTCGACATCCCCCACGAGCCCCAATTAGCCCTATTCATGAACGCATATAAATTCATCCCGGTATATCGCGGGAATGTCAGCGTGCAATCCATGCGTTTGGGGCTGCAAGTGTTGGAACAGGAGGGTGTATTGGGCATCTTCCCCGAAGGTGGCATCTGGGAACCGGCGATTCGGAAAGCCCAATCCGGTGTCGCCTGGTTAAGCTTTCATGGGAACTCTCCCATACTCCCCATCGGTTTCAAACCCACTGCCGGCGCATTGCCTCAGGCGCTGAGACTGCAGCGCCCCGAATTGATCATGCGGGTCGGGGAATTGATCCCGCCTATTCAACTTACGCCAGGAGTCCCCAAAAAGGAAGCCTTCCAGGAAGCAGCGCAGCAAATTATGGATGCCGTTTGGTCTCTTGTGCCGGAAGATGAACTCAAGCCCTATGAACAGCTTGTCTATGAGATATTTGACCTCAAAACTGAAGTCCGTGACCAATCTAATCAAAATATTGGTATCCCGGGAGAGTTGACTGTCACAGAAGGGCCGTCATTCGCCAAGATCCTTTATCGCACCACTTTGATCAATAACTTCCGACAAAACCTGCACCTGAATATTGACTCCCTAAAGAATATTGACCAATCCCCTCCACCTTACGAAATTGCCGCCGCATCAGGATACATTCTGAATTATCTGGAAAACGACAATCCCTTTTATTTCACCTATCGTTATGGTCAAAAAGAAGGCAAATCCATGGAAACCAGCATCCGCCAGATTCATCGACTGGCGGAATGGGCAGACCAATCAGGTTATACGTTGAAAGCCATCCCGATCAGAAAGTATAAATACGCCAATTCCTCTGAAGAAATAGTAGAAACCCGTCCAACTGAACTGGACAAGTGGTAGAGCAAGCCCGATTAACCCAAACCAAATGATCAAAGAGATATATATGAACAAAGAACTCCGCTGGTTCGACTACATTTCCATTAATATCAATTGGTTCGCAATTACCACACGGGGACAGGTATTAACCCCATTGATCGTACCTTTGCTAGTCCAGCAATTTGTTGGAGAAGCGAACAAGGGCACCTATTTGGGAAATATGCGCTTATGGGCGCTGATGGTTGCTTTGCTGACCCAGGCTTTGATCGGCTTGATTTCGGACAGAACCACCAGCCGGTTCGGTCGCAGGAGACCGTTCATCTTCATCGGCGCTTTTCTGGAAGTGATCGTCTTTATTTTGATTGGTTTTTCTGCCGAACTTGAAGGAATCACAGGATACTGGATCCTTTTTGGTCTTTATATCCTTTCGATGATAAGCGCAAATATATCCCACGCCGCTACCCAGGGATTTATTCCCGACCTGGTTCCCGATGAGAAGAAAGGGCTTGCTTCCGGCATCAAAGCATTGCTGGAGCTCCCGATTCCGCTGATATTTGTAGCCTTTGTGATTGCGGGTATGATCGAACAAAACAAACTATGGGGAGCACTTTTTGTATTAATGGCGATCATGCTCATATCAATGGCAATCACTATGTTTGCCCCGGAGGAACCTCTCCACGAAAAGCCAAAAAAAATTGATTGGGTTCCCTTTATCCGGCTCATTTTAATGACCGGGATATTCACAATCGTCATTCTGGGAAGCGGGTGGGCTGTCAAACAAACCTTACTGATCATTAATCCACTGCCAGAAAACCTTGCACAACTGATTGGTGGACTGGCTGGACTGATAGGAATGGGTATTGCCATACTCATCGGGGTACATATCAGCCTGCGTGTCAGCCTGAAGAATGAAACCCTGGACCATAAATCATTCAAATGGTGGGTAATAAATCGTCTCACTTTCTTGGTGGCGGCCAACAACCTTGCTGGATTTATGGTCTTTTTCCTTCAGGACAAATTCCCGGAATACGCAGGATCAGCTGCAGCTGGTCCTGCTACCAAAATTATGATGTTTGTCGGTATTTTTATCCTCATATTTGCATTACCCAGTGGTTGGCTTGCAGACAAAATCGGCAAAAAGGCATTATCCTCAATAGCGGCTATCCTGACAGGGATTGGCGCGGGTATCATCATCTTTGCTCCCGAAATTACAGGCCTTATCTATATCGGTGGAGCTGTTGCAGGTGCAGGTGTGGGGATGTTCTATTCTGCCAATTGGGCTTTAGGTACAGGGATTGTTCCCAAAAATCAGGCGGGGCAATTCCTGGGCCTGTCCAACCTGGCAGGTGCGGGGGCTGGCGCTATCGGAGCTTACATCGGTGGACCCATTGGGGATAGCCAAGGGTATGTTATTCTCATGAGCATTTATGGTCTGCTGGCATTACTTTCCATGTTTGCGCTCCTCGGAATTAGATCAAAAAATTAGATATCCTCGAATTTGTTACACATGTCCCCCAAAAAGGGTTACAATTTACCCTGACCAGTGAGCTTCCTTGTGAAATAATTCTCAATGGTAGAATAATGCGCTTACTAAGTTATTAGTTCCACTTGGGAACTTCCCAAATGTGGGTTAATTAAATCTGAGATAAGGTAGAATACGTATATGCTAAGTTTTTTCTTTAATCCCAAATCTGTCGCTGTGATCGGCGCATCCAGCAATCCTGAAAAACTTGGTTTTGCAGTTTTACGCAATCTGATCGAATCTGGGTATTCCAAAATTGGCAAGGTTTACCCGATCAACCCCAAAGACACGGAAATTGCCGGTCTTACTGCGTACAAATCTGTGACCGAGGTACCCGAACCGATTGACATGGCCGTGATCGTAATCCCATACCCCTACGTCCCCGACGCTCTGCGCACCTGCGGTGAAAAAGGAATCAAAGGGGTCGTGATCATCTCTGCAGGCTTCCGGGAAGCTGGCCGTGAAGGAGTTGAGCGCGAACGCGAGGTTATTCGCATCGCCAAAGAATACAATATCCGCATCATTGGCCCCAATGTTTTGGGGATTTTGGACACCTTTACCCCCATCAATGCTTCCTTTGCAGCCGATTCCCCCCCACAAGGGCCAATTGCTATCACTTCTCAATCTGGCGCTCTGGGCACCGCCATTCTGGACTGGGCCAGCGCCGGGAGCATGGGCTTATCCAAGTTTGTCAGCCTCGGCAACAAAGCCGATGTGAATGAAGTAGACCTGCTTAAAGAGTGGGGAAACGACGAGAACACCAATGTCATCCTGATGTATATTGAAGAGCTCTCAGCCGGGCAGGAATTTCTTAACGAAGCCAAGAAGGTGTCTAAAATCAAGCCGGTTGTCGCCATTAAATCGGGTGTTACCCAGTCTGGCGCAAGGGCCGTCTCCTCCCATACTGGTTCGCTGGCAGGTTCTGAACAGGCGTATCATGCAGCCTTTCAGCAAGCCGGTGTGATTCGGGCAGACTCTATGGAAGAGCTATTCGATATGGCGATTGCTTTCGGCTATCAGCCAGAGCTTAAAGGTAAGAATATCGCCATCATCACCAATGCCGGCGGCCCAGGTATTCTCGCCACCGATGCGTTGGAAAGAGCAGGCCTTTCTTTGGCCCGCTTTGAAAACGCAACCATCCAAACCCTGGAACAAACCCTCCCAGACGCGGCATCTGCTGCCAATCCCGTAGACGTTCTTGGAGATGCCTTTGCAGACCGATACAAATTTGCTCTAGACACCGTTGCGAAAGACCCCAATGTGGACGGGCTGATCGTGGTTCTCACCCCCCAGGCCATGACCGAGATCCCCGAGACGGCATTGGCTGTCACCGAAAAAGCAAAGGAAATTGACAAGCCTATTCTCACCTGCTTCATGGGTGACAAACGGGTATCCGAGGGAATTAAGATCCTGACAGAAAATAATATTCCCAATTACCCATTCCCCAACCGGGCTGCTCACGCCTTCAAGGCTATGGCAGAATATCAGGAAATTCTCAACCGCCCTGAGCAGGTTTTTGAGAATTTTGAAGCAGATAAACAAACCGTCCGCAATCTCTTTGATAAGGTCCGGGGCGAAGGGCGATATTCCATCGGTGACTCCGAAGCCCGCGACGTCCTCACAGCTTATGGTCTGCGGATCCCACAATCCGAATTGGCTGAAACACCTGCAGATGCGGTCGAGATGGCCAACAAGATCGGTTATCCGATCGTGCTAAAAATTGCCTCGCCAGATATTCTCCACAAAACAGATGTTGGCGGTGTGAAGGTCGGCATTCAAAACGACGAACAGCTGCGGGACGCCTATGAATTAATGGTCTACCGGGCAAGACGCTACCTGCCGGAAGCACGCATCTGGGGCTGTCTCGTTCAGGAGATGATCCCCAGCGGTAACCTGGAAGTATTGGTAGGTGTAAACCGGGACCCGCAATTTGGACCGCTGGTAACGTTTGGTCTGGGAGGCATCTACGTGGAAACACTAAAAGATGTTACCTTTAGAATTGCCCCCTTCTCCAAACTTGAAGCAGAAACAATGCTTGATGAAATTCGCTCAAAAGCCCTTCTAAATGGCGTGCGCGGCGCTCCCCCTGTGGACAAAGCCGCCATCGTAGATACGCTCCTGAGAATTGGACAATTGGTTCAGGACTTCCCGGAAATTCTGGAACTGGACATCAACCCCCTTACAACATTCACAAAAGGACAAGGGGCCATCGCAATTGATATGCGCCTGGTTTTGGCTAAAGAACCCGAAATTGGAGGATAATTTTGAAATCTATTTATATAACTTCAGTCGATAATTATTCAGGAAAAACTGCCCTTTCCCTCGTGATTGGAAAGATGCTGAAAAACCGTGATAAAAAAGTGGGCTACATGAAACCGCTTAGCTTCCAACCATGGCGGATCGGTGACAAAATTGCTGACGAAGATGCAGCCTTTGTTCGTGAAGTCCTTCAACTGCCTACCCAACCGTGGGACCTTTCCCCTGTAGTAGTCACCGCAGACTTTCTCATCGAGCAGCTTCACAGTGAAAACCAGACCGACCTGCTCACACTGGTAAAGGGAAAGGTAGAGGAGGCCGGGCAAGGAAATGACGTGATGATCCTGGAAGGCGGCGGCAGCTTGCGCGAAGGTTATGTGGTCAACATGCAAACCAGCAAAGTAGCCAAAGAACTCAACAGCAAGGTCCTTGCCATTGTTCGCTATAAGGACAAACGCCACGTTGTCGACGATGTGCTTGCCGCAAAATCCCGCTTGGGAGACCTGCTGCTGGGTGTGATCATCAACCGGGTTCCCAGTGATGCGAACGACTTTATCTGCAACGAAGTTGCTCCCTTCCTTAAAGCCAAGGGAATCGCCCTTTATGGAATGATCCCGGAAACAAAATCGCTTGAAGCGCTTACCCTGCAGGAAGCAAAAGACGCCCTGGACGCTGAATTACTCACCGAAACATACAACCCCGAAGCATTGATCGAAGCCTTGATGATTGGCGCAATGACCGCCGAAGCCGCATTGAGCCGCTTCCGCAAACAGCCCTACAAAGCTGTGATCACTGGTGGCGACCGTTCGGATATCCAGTTGGCCGCTTTGGAAACTTCAACAACCTGCCTTATCCTGACCGGCAACCTGCACCCGAGCCCCCTGGTCATCCGCCAGGCAGAAGACTTAGGTGTAGCCATTTTCCTGGTACGAACCTCCACCATAGAAACCGTGGAAAACCTCGAGAAGATCTTTGGGAAGACACGCATGGGACAGCACGCCAAACTCGAGAAATTCGAAAAATTGGTCAACCAGTTTGTCGATACCGAAAAACTCTTCAAGGATTTTGAACTGATCTAATTGATCAAAACCAATAAAATTCCAGGACTCCTCCCAATGAAGGGAGGAGTCCTCGCGTAAATATTTCCGGTCATCCCACCAATTTTTCCTTCTTATTTCTCTGTTACAAAATTGCAATCATCCACTATAATTGACCTCGTTTGAAAACCAATTATGGGACGACAAAATACCGTTATGGAAAAAATGCCTCAAAACCAAGAACACGAACCAAGTTGGCTGGATAAGCCAATCCAATCCATCATACCATTCAACACACAAACTCTTTTTTTCATCATTGTTCTCATTGCATCCCTGGCAACCAGATTTTATATTCTGGGTGAAAGGGTCCAGAGTCACGACGAGATCAACCACGTTTACTTTGCCTATAACTTTTTCAAAGGTGGAGACTACGTTCATAACCCGGTCACACACGGCCCTCTTCAGTTTCACTTATTGGAACTGAGTTATTTCCTGTTCAACGCCAGTGATTTTTCCGCACGGATTCCTGCTGCGTTATTCAGTATCATCTCCATTTTGTTCATCTGGAAGTACAAACGGTATTTGGGCCGGTATGGGGCGATTGCCGCCTCCATTCTGTTTGTCATCTCCCCATACATGCTCTACTATGGCCGTTATGCCCGCAATGAAGCGATTGCCATCTTTTTCACGCTGGGTACCACCTGGGCTGTTTTACGCTACCTGGACAATGGGGAAAACAAATATCTCTATCTTACAACAGCATTCACAGCTTTACACTTTGCCACCAAGGAAACAGCATTTATCTTCACAGCAGAAATGATGGTTTTTCTGGGATTTCTGCTGCTTTACCGGCTGTCCAAACTCGAATGGCAGCGCAGCGGATTAAAACGCATCTTCTTTTTCTTGCTGCTCATTTCACTCCTGTTGATCGCTGCTGGATTGGTCCTCCATGAATATCCAGTGGAAATTGCTACCAGTGAGGGGGGAACGCATGTTACCCACCCCTATGCGACCCTTATGCCAGTCATGGCAGGCTCGGCAGCGGTAGTCTTCCTTGCTGCATTAATCCTGCTGATCATTGGATACACCTGGGGAAAACTAAAATACGAGCGCACCTTCAGCATGATCCTCTTCCAGCTTACATTGGTGTTACCTCAGCTGGCGGCATTTCCTGCGTTTTGGTTGAAACTGCCCATGACAGAATACACCAACGTCACCGTGGTTACACAGGTTAGCATGATCCTGGCTGTTTTTTTGGTGATATCAATCATCCTGGGTGGTGCCTGGAGACAGCGGGAATGGCTGATTGCTGCAGGAATTTACTACGCCATTTACATCCTCTTTTACACATCAATTTTTTCCAATCCAGGAGGCATTTATAGTGGACTGATTGGCGGCTTGGGATATTGGCTGGAACAACAAGGTGTCCAGCGCGGCAGCCAACCCTGGTATTACTTTATCTTGGTACAGCTTCCTATCTACGAATATATGGCCGTCATTGGCTCCGCTATTGCGGGTATTTTTTCCATCCGCTGGCTTGTAAAACGAAGGAACACACTGGAAGAAATGGAACCCCTATTGATGGAGAATCCTGAAACCGGGCAGCTTTCTGTCGGAAACAGCAGAAAGATCGCCATTGCCATGCTGCTTACATTTTCGTTGCTGAGCGTATTTGCATACATGCTTGCCGGTGAGAAAATGCCTTGGCTAACCGTGCATATTTCTTGGTCTATGTGGCTGGTGACTGGTTGGCTGGTCGGTAAGCTGATTGAATCCATTCACTGGCAATCGGTGAAAAATCTCAATGGTTTGCCAGTCGCAACTTCCTTTGTTGCCGCAGTTGTCTTTTTTATTTTTGGGATCACTCTTTGGTTCCAGCCAATTTCCCCCTTTAGTGGGAAAGAACTCGCAAACCTTACCGCTACCGGCAAATTCATCATGGTTTCAGTTACCTTTTTGGGGCTGCTTTATGCAATTTATCGTTTGACAAAAGATTGGCCTAACGGGCAGTTGAAACATTTTTCTATTCTTACCTTCTTGGTGCTCCTCGGTGCAATGACCACCCGTCATGCCTTCATGGCCTCATATCAAAATTATGATCTTGCCAACGAATACCTTGTCTATGCGCACTCGGACCGCGGGCCAAAAGATGCACTGGAAGAAATAGAAAGCATTGCATTGCGTACAACTGGCGCAAAAGAGGTCCTGGTAGCCTACGACAACCACACAGCTTATCCATTTTGGTGGTACTTGCGGGATTATAAAAACAAGCTGGAGTACGGCGAATCTCCCACGAGAGACCTGCGCAACTACTCTGTTGTCCTGGCGGGAGAAGCCAATTACCATCTCGTAGAACCAATTTTGCGCAATGATTACATCTCTATTGAATACCTGCGCATGATCTGGCCTAACCAGGATTATTTCGACCTGGATTTCTACAAAGGATACCTGGAAAATCCCGAAACCAGAAAGGATATGATCAACGCGCTCCTCCAGGTGTGGCTCAACCGGGATTTCAAAGCCTATGGCATCGTAACAGGACAAAATACAGATGCTCGGTATTGGAACCCTTCCCAATCTTTCAAACTGTATATTCGAAAAGATGTCGCCTCTCAAATCTGGGAATATGGCACAATCGCAGATTCATTCGAACTGAATACCGACCCTTATGCCGAAGGGAAAGTTGACCTCGCACCAACCGTCACCCTGACAGATTTGAACCTGAACGGACCGAAAGGCATTGCCACCGCGCCAGATGGGTCGATTTACATCGCGGACACCGGCAACAGCCGTATTCTTCATGTGGGCACAGATGATCAGATCATCAACACGTGGGGAGCGGAGGGTGATGCCCCGGGCGATTTCAACCAACCTTGGGGTATTGCAGTTGATCAGGACGGATTTGTATACGTCGCAGACACCTGGAACCACCGTGTGCAAAAATTCTCGGCACAAGGAGAATTTATAACTTCCTGGGGCACATACGGCCTTACAGACGCTCCTGATACGTTCTGGGGGCCAAGAGGAATTACGGTTGATACCCAGGGGAATATTCTGGTCACCGACACAGGGAACAAGCGTGTTGTAGCATTCACCAATGATGGTGCCGTTATTCAACAGTTCGGTGCTGTCGGATTTCAACTGGGAGAATTTGACGAACCGGTTGGCATTGCCGTCTCACCGGTTGACAATACCTTGTTCGTTGCTGATACCTGGAACCAACGGATCCAGACATTCAGCTACCAGCCAGATTTTGGGTATTCGCCTGTAACCTCATGGGATATTGATGGCTGGTATGGTCAATCGCTGGAAAACAAACCCTACATCACCGCTGACAACCTCAACCGGGTGCTGGTTGCGGACCCTGAAGCAGGAAGAGTATTGGTCTTTGCCAACGATGGCACTTTCCTTAGCACCTTCGGTGACTATGATCTCTTTGGGGAAAATGGATTTGGACTTATCGGAGGGATTACCGCTGACCAGGTTGGCGGTGTTTGGATAACTGACAGCCTGAAGAACCAGGTCAAATACTTCACTGTTCCATAATCGATTTTCGACCCCGGTC
>QKGK01000529.1 GCA_003250455.1 Chloroflexota bacterium
CGTCCGGAATCAGGTGTCAAGCGGTATGCGTTTGATCCACCTAAATATTTCCCCCTTGACTCAAAAATATCTTTTTGCTAAAATGTTGTAATATCGCTAAAATAAATTTTAACGAAAGAATTAATATGACTGAAAAAACCTCACCCCCTGAAGCAATGCTGACCCTGGATAGCCTGGAAGCCCTCAAGGTGATCGCCGACCCGCTGCGCAACCAGATCCTGGAAGTGATGACCCCCAAACCGCTGACCATCAATCAGGTGGCGGCCAGGCTGGGCGTTGCCAGCAGCAAGCTGTATTACCACTTCAACCTGCTGGAAAAGCATAACATCATCCGGGTGGTGGATACCGTCGTGCATGGCAACCTGATCGAGAAGCACTACTGGATCACTGCCTACCAGTTCAAATTGGATGAAGAGATGCTCAACTTCCAGGTGGATACGCCGGAGGGCACCGCGCAATTGGTTGAATTGCTGCTCACCAACATCAACGCCACACGCGAAGATCTGCAGCGCAGCATGTACGCCCGGCACCACCAGATCACCCAGGGCGCACCGCAAAACCCGCGCCACGTGTTTGACAACCGGGAAGTCTTCCAGATCCCGGATGAGGTGGCAACAAAATTTCACGGCCGTCTGCAAACCCTTGTAGAGGAATTCATGCAGGAGGCGGCGCAATACGAAAATTCCCAGGAGGAGGGGCTAACCCCCTGGGCGCTGTCGCTGGTGTTCTATCCCAGTTTTTATTTTGAAGAACAACTGACAGGTGAAAAGGATGAAGATTAATAATAATCAGAGCAACCCATCCTCACCCAAGAATATGACCACTTTCCTGGTCATCTGGGTGGGGCAGTTTGTTTCCCTGGTCGGCTCCGGGCTGACCGGGTTTGGCCTCAGCGTGTGGATCTACACCCAGACCGGCCAGGCTACCCCGATGGCGATCACGGCGCTGGCGTATAACCTGCCGCGCATCCTGATCTCCCCGATCGCCGGTTCGATCGTGGACCGCTTCAACCGCAAGCTGATCATGGTGCTGGCGGATACAGCGGCTTTTTTCGTCACCCTGGCGTATGGGGCGCTGATCTATACCGACAGCCTGCAGGTGTGGCATATTTATCTGCTGGCGGCGGTCTCTTCGGCGTTCGGCTCCTTCCAGGAACCCGCATACCGGGCCTCGATCACCATGATGGTGCCCAAGAAGCAGCTGGCGCGGGCGGCGGGTATCCAGCAGATCGGCTCGGCGATGCAGATGATCCTGGTGCCGGTGCTGGCAGGCGTGCTGTATGGCCTGATCGGCTTCCGCGGCATCATCATCATCGACATTGTGACCTACTTCTTCGCCATCGGGGCGCTCATCTGGGCACATATCCCCCAGCCGGAGCAGGTGACCGATACCGGCAGCGAAGAGCGTTCCATGCTGAAAGATGCCTTCTTCGGCTGGCGCTACCTGCGTGAGCGTCCGGGGCTGATCTCTTTGCTGTTGTATTTTGCGGTGGTCAATTTCTTCCTCAGCCTGTCGAATGTGCTGTCTGCGCCGCTGGTGCTTTCATTTGGCACCAGCACCGAGATGGGCCTGGTGCAGATGGCCGGAGGCGCGGCCATGCTGCTGGGCGGCCTGGTGATCGGCGCCTGGGGCGGGCCGAAGACCAAACGCGTCTGGGGGGTGATCCTGACGATCTTCCTTTCCGGCTTTGGCTTCTTCATTATGGGACTGAGGCCTTCTACCTGGGTGATTGGGGTCGGGCAGTTCATTTTCCTGATCTTCATCCCGGTTGCGGCCGCGCTCAGTCAGGCGGTCTGGCAGGTGAAGATCCCGGCAGACCTGCAGGGGCGCGTGTTTGCCATCCGGGCAATGATCTCCGCTTCGATCATCCCGCTGGCCAACCTGATCGCCGGGCCGCTGGCCGACCGGGTCTTTGAGCCGATGATGCGTGCTGGCGGTGCGCTTTCGGAGAGCTTTTTGGCGGGGCTGGTGGGGGTTGGCCCCGGGCGCGGGATTGCGGTCATCTACCTGATCTCGGCGGTGTTCCTTTGGGCTTCCAGCGTGGTGATCTTCACCTATCCACGCGTGCGAAACCTGGAAGAGGAGATCCCCGACGCGATTGCCGACGACCCGGAGGAAGAAGCAGTTTTAGGGGAAATAGGTGACCAGGTGTTGGAACCTGTGCCCGCTGCGGATTAGCGGATAAAAAGATATTTACGGTTTCAAACAATATTGGCTCACCAGCTTAGGCTGGTGAGTTTTTTGTGTTGAAAATGGTGGCAAAATAGGGAAATGGATTCCCGATAAAAGCATTCGGGAATGACGCGAGGTAAAAAGGGACGGTCATTCGTATGATGTCACCGGTCTCGTGTCACTGCGAGCCGGACAAAAGCGAGAGCTTTTGTTTGGCGAAGCAGTCTCCGAGATTGCTTCTTTCGCTTCGCTCAATCGCAATGACACATATCCATGTTGCTCCCGCGCAGGCGGGAATCCAGCATTGGGGGAGTTAGAAATGAAAATAAGGCTGTAATGTAAAGAGCAAAGTATGAATCGGGTTTGAACTAAGTTGTTCATAGAGAAGAGGGGGTAAATTGGGAAATGGATTCCCGATAAAAGCATTCGGGAATGACACGCGAGAAAAGGGGGAGTTATATTTTGGGAGAGCGCACGCTGGAGGTTTCTCCTGTTCCTTTAGAAAAAAAGCACATCTTCTTCACAACTTCTCCACATCTTCCTTTTATCCTAGGGGCAATTAACTTTCCGGACTTTGTTTGGAAAAAATAAATTTAGAAATGTGGTTTACAGGAAAGGAAGAAAAACATGATCAGAAAAATTATCCTTGGCGTTTTAGTGATAACCGTGATTGGCGCTGGCGCTGCCGCCGCCGCATACGGTGTAATGGAAAATAACTCGACCCCTGCAGTTCAGGCTGCAGAACAGAACCCCACAATTGACCCGGCTGCCCTGGCCGCTACGCAGGACCAGGTCGCACAGAACCAGGCCACCCAAAACCAGCAGCAGGACCCGCTGGCAGAAGGGCTGGTCGGCGAACCGTTTGCTTTCCAGGCCCAGGTGACAGCGATGGACACTAACGGCATCAACTTGCTGCTGGACAGCGGCGAAAGCGTATATGTAGAGCTCGGCCCGCAGGACTACTGGCAGAGCCAGGGCGCCCAAATTGCCGTTGGTGACCGTGTAGCGGTTGAAGGCAATGTCAACGAAGATATGTACCATGCTACCACCCTGACCACCGCATATAACCAGACCTTGGTGCTGCGCGCTGAAAATGGCCAGCCGATGTGGAGCGGCGGCGTAACCAACGGCCAGAACGGCAACGGTTCGGCAGATGGTTCCCACACCCCCGATCCGCAAGCCGTGGTGGATGAATGGATCACGCTCAGCGGGACGATCATCTCCTTGCAGAATGGCAAGATGACCATAGAAATGGCGGATGGCACCCAGGTGACCTTCCAGACCGGGCAGCCGCGCTTCCTCGCCGCCCAGGGCGTGGTCTTCAACCTGGGAGACCAGGTGGAAGTGGTTGGCTACTACACGGACGTGGATTTTGTCGCTGGCGATATCACCCAGCTGTCCACCGGTGCGAAAGTAATGCTCCGTGACCCGAATGGCCGCCCGCTGTGGGCTGGCCCCGGCAACGGCAATGGCAACGGCAACGGCGCAACTAACTAGGGACACCCTGAGTAACTAAAACATACGACTGCCAGGGAAACCCCCTGGCAGTTCTGTACGAACGAGGAAAAACGCATGTCTGAAACACAAGATACCCGTCCCCCAGAACTGACCAAACGGATTGCCCAGTCCGTCCAGCGGGCGCCGCTCTTCCCGCAGGAAGACCGGGAGCGCCTGCGGGCAGTCGCAAGCAATCTGATCCTGCACATCCATCCCCCCAAGGTTGCCAAAAAGACGCTCAAATTCAGCTACACCTTTGGCCTGGGCGGCCTGCTGATCCTGCTCTTTAGCGTGATGGTGGTCACCGGGGTGATGCTGCTGTTCGTGTACACGCCCTCCCCCGAGGCGGCCTACGAAAGCATGACCGCCTTGCAAACCGAGATCACCTTCGGCAACCTGATCCGCAATTTACATCACTGGTCGGGGAACCTGATGGTAGTGGTTGGTGTGCTGCACCTGCTGCGGGTGTTCTTTACCGGTGGGTTTACCCCGCCGCGTGAATTCAACTGGATCATGGGGGTCTCCCTGCTGCTGCTGATCATCGCGGCCAACTTTACCGGCTACCTGCTGCCCTGGGACCAGCTGGCTTACTGGGCGATCACCGTCGGCACCAGCCTGCTGAGCTATATTCCCCTGGTGGGAGATGCCCTGACCCGTTTGCTGCTCGGCGGCCCCGAGGTGAGCGCTGCCACCCTGACCAATTTCTATGGATTGCATATTGCCATTATCCCGCTGTCTATTTTTGCGGTGGTTTCCTTCCACATCTGGCGGGTGCGCAAAGACTCCCTGACGGTGCCGAGAAAACTGGAGGAAGAGCCGGAAACCCGCGTGGAGAGAGTGACTACCATGCCGCATCTGGTCAACATTGAGTTTGTCTTCGCACTTGTGATGCTGGCGCTGCTGCTGACCTGGTCTGCGTTTGTCAATGCGCCGCTGGAAGCAGCCGCCAACCCGGCCCACAGTCCCAACCCGGCCAAAGCAGCCTGGTATTTTATGGGTTTCCAGGAGTTGCTGCTGCACTTCCACCCGGTGTTTGGCGCCATCGTCATCCCCGGATTGGGACTGGTCGGCCTGATGGTGCTGCCCTATCTGGACAGGGACCTGGAAATTGCCGGCGTCTGGTTCCAGTCTGTGTCCGGGCGCATCCTGACGGCGTTCAACGCCCTGGCTGGTATTGGTCTGACCTTTGCGTTTGTGGTGGTGGATGAGTATTGGCTTGACTTCCCCGGCTGGCTGCCGTTCCTGCCCAGCACGATCAGCAATGGGTGGGTGCCCACTGCCGCGCTCTTGCTGCTGCTGATGCTGTATGTGGAGCTGCTCAAGTCGATGCAATTTAAAAAGACCGAGATTTACCTGGCGATCTTCACCTTCCTGTTCTTCTCGTTCGTCACCCTGACATTGATTGGCATTTTCTTCCGCGGGGAAGGAATGGCCTTGATCATTCCCTGGAGCTAACGTCATGGAAAAGAAAGATCTTAGCAGACGCGATGCGCTGAATTTGCTGTGGGCCGCCAGCGGTGCGCTGGTGGTCGGCGAACTGTCCTTTGTGGGGTTGAAATTCCTTTCCCCCAGGGCCACTGCAGGCGAGTTTGGCGGGGTGTTCAACCTCGGCCCGGCCGATCAGGTGCCCGCTGGGAGCGTCACCCCGGTGGAGGCTGGTCGCTTCTACCTGGTACGCCTCAACGACGGCGGCTTCCTGGCCCTGTACCGCAAATGCACCCACCTGGGCTGCTCGGTACCCTACGAACCGACTGAAGGCAAGTTTGTCTGCCCGTGCCACGGTTCGGCCTTCTCCCTCAATGGGGATGTAGAGAATGCCCCCGCCCCGCGCGCCATGGACCTGTTTGCGCTCAGTATTGAGAACGGCGAGATCCTCGTGGACAGCGGTAAGGTAATCGAGCGGGACCAGACTGCTGCAGAACATATCGTTTACCTCTAAGACAGGAGCTTATGATGAATCCCCTGATGAAATTTCTTGGTATTACAGCCACATTGGTGCTGCTGGCGATCATCCCGATCTACGCCCTGAATGAAGCCTCCTTCCAGTCTGCGATCATGACGGATATGGAAACGGAGTCGATTGTGGCGGCAGCCGATTTGTTCGCCGAGAACTGTGTGGTCTGCCATGGGGCTGCCGGTGAAGGGATTGGTACTATCCCGGCGCTGGACAGCGAAGCCTTACGCACTATGCCGGAGGAAGATCTGCACAAGCTCATCTCCCGAGGGGTGGACAACACCCAGATGGCTGCCTGGAATGTGGATGAAAGCGGTATCTTCACTTACCAGCAGATCAGCGACCTGGTGACGATGATCCTGACCGTGGATTGGAGTTTTGTGGAGGCCCGCGTGATGACCCTGGGGTTGATGCCGCCGCAGGTGGTGACCCTGGAGATCACCGACGAGATGCTGGCAACCATCGGTTCGCTGGAGGGTGGGGAAACCCTGGCCGCCGGGATCATGGTATATGCGGAGAACTGCGCCGCCTGCCATGCCGCCAATGGAGGTGGTACTACGATTGCCCCGGCGCTGAACACCGATGCCCTGCGCGCCCAGCCGACTGAAGATCTGCTGGCAAAGATCAACAACGGCATTTCGGGTACGCTGATGGCCTCGTGGAAGGATACGCTTTCTGTAGAGCAGATCGACGCGGTGATCGCCTTTTTGCAGCGCTGGCCGGAAGTGGAAAGCTCCGGGGTGGAATTCCCGGAGATTGTTGTGCCGGAGTTCGAATCGTCGCCAGAACTGGTGGCAGCAGGGGACAAGCTGTTCCATATTGCCTGTAAGTCCTGTCACGGGGTGGATGGCTACGGTACGGCAATGGCCCCCTCGCTGAACAACCCGACCTTCCTGGCGGATACGCCGGATGCGGCCATTTACCAGATCATTTACGGCGGCGTGCCGGATACGCTGATGCCCACCTGGGGCGTGCGCCTCTCGGACGAAGAGATCCGCTCACTGGTAGCTTTTATCCGCAGCCTGGAGACCAGCACCACACCGATCTTGCAGCCTTAACAAAAAATCCGGATTGGGGCAGCGCAATTAAGGGGATATTGCGCTGCCTCAATATTTTTAACTATAGATGTACACGGATGGTGGGGCAGGTAACGAGAAATCAGTAATTTGTGAACAGGAATCGGGAATGTCAATATGAGCGAACGATCTGCTAAAAAGCTGAAGGGGAGCAGCCAAACCTATGTTGACTACTTGACTAAATCAACCACAGATGAACACAGATAAACACAGATGGTTGGGGATGAAATAAGAGTATATGTTTTCTAACCGGCAGTGGATTAAATTGATCCCACGTTAGCGCCGCACCGCCGTGCGGCGCTTCCAATAGACTGTGAATTTTAGAGAGGCAATCAAACCTAAATTTCTGTAACAACTTCAGGTTGGCAGCCCCTTTAGCATGGTCGGGGGGGCTGACAAGCTGTGCTTGTTCCTCCGCTCAGCATGACACACACCCGCTGTAAACTGTAGGCTGTGAACTGTTGACTACCTGACTATCGAACTATCCAACTACCGGACTATATCAACCACGGATAAACACAGATGGTGAGGGATGATACTGTCATCCTGAACGTGACGGCCTTGTTACTGGTTGCCTGATCACCAGGTGCCTGGGTGACTGTTATTCCCCAAAATAAACTGCCAGCAGCTCGCTGAGGGTCAGGTAGCCCTGCACCCGGTAATGCTTGTTGACGACCGGCAGACCGGTAGCCTGGGCCTCGCGCATCGAGAAGTAGGCTTCCTCCAGAGTGGACTCGTTGAGGATGAAAGCCGGGTCTTCCATAATGTCGAAGGCTTTTTCATCGGGGTCCATGCGGGCGTAGGCAATCGCTTTTTCGTACTGCTCCGGGTTCTGGATATATTTTTCCGGCATGGCAGGAACCAGCATCATTTCGGCAAACCACAGCTCCTGTATGACACCAACCAGGCGGTCTTCCCGGTTGATGACACACACAGTCGGGACATTGGGGTTGGCCAAAAAAGCTTTGATCACATCCCTGACCGGGGTATCTACGCTGACAATGGTCGGCGGGTTGAGTGAGGTTTTCAGCGCCATTGAAACCATCAGTTTGCTCTTTTTGCGCCAGCCGATAAGGGTGGCATCGCCGTGTTGGGCGCGCACCTCTTCTTCAAACCACCCCAGCAGGTTGGCAGTGCCTTTATCCAGTTTGGCCTTATCTACGGTCTGTTTGACGGCTTCTTTGTCCAGGCGGCGGGTGTCTCCCCATTTTTTCAGGCCCAGCGCCTGGCCGACCGGCATGGTGAAGAGGATGCCGCTGTTGGGGCGGTCGAACCCGCCAACCACTCGTTCAGCCTCGGAGATGGCAATTGCCAAAGTCTCGGGGTTGTCGATCAGGCTCATCAACATGCGCTGGTGCGGGGTGGTCTGCTCGAAGATGCTCAGCAGCCCGGCCAGCCCGCTGCGCTGAAACTGGTTGGCGGCCTGGAACCCGCCTGCGCTGGGCAGCAGGGTAACTCCTGGGATACCGGCCACTTTCCAGGCTTCCAGCAGTTCCGGCAGCACGTCCAGGTTGTGCAGGATGACAATTACAAGGGTGAGGTTTTTTTCTTGGGCCATGGCTTTTCTTTCCCGTCAATTGCGAATCTGGTTGGATTATAGCATAGGCGGGGCGGCTATGATCCCATAGAAACCGGGAGAGGGCTGTTCGAAAATGTGAAATTTACGAAATGTTGTCTTGACCTGATTGCCTTACTTATGCCATAATGGACATAAGCGATTAATCAGGAACTTATTTTTCATCATTGCCCCCCTTACCCTGCGTGGTTTACGCTGAAAGAAGAACCATCTATGACGGAAAAAGTCCCCCCAAGATACCCTGCAGTTCCAGAAAACATCTTCCTTGTCGTCGGCACCAACATGATCTCCATCGAGCATCAATACACCAATATTGGCAGGCACGTGAACAACAACGTGATCATCACTGATCCGAATGTTTCGCGCTACCATGCCCGGATTGTTTTGAGTGATGGAAAATTTTATATCGAAGATTTGGGATCGACTTACGGCACAAAACTCAATGGAAAGGATGTTAAGGTAAAGCAGTTGTTTAACGGCGATACGATCACCATCGCCGGCACGCCGATCCTTTTCATTGATCGCAGTTCAAAGGTGCTCCAGCGGTCCGAAGCAACCACCGGCACACTTTCCGAATAACTCAATCCCCGCGCTCTCGATCCTGCCCGGGCAGCTATGGCGCACCTGCGGAGGTTTTTGCGCGCCTGGAGGATTTTTCATGTAAAATTGCCTGCGGACGGCTGCTGATAAAAATTCCCCGTTCAGAAAGCTGAACTAAAGTAGATGCCTTCTTTTCTCCTCATCTTTGCCCTGCTGGTGGTGGACAGCCTGCACTTCATTTTTGCCCGGCTGCTGCACCCGCACAGCCCGCCGACAGTCTCGGTGCTGTTTGTGCTGGCCGTAGCCACACTGGAAGTCGGGGCGTATACCCTGCTGACCGGGCGGATGCGCTGGGAGGAGATCCGCAGAGGCTGGTGGCTGTTTGCCGTCATTGGCCTGCTGATCGCCGCCAGCACCTCGATCAACTATCAGGCAGTTGCCTTTATAGACCCCGGGATCGCTTCCGTGTTGGCGCAAACCGGCACAGTGTGGGCGGTGCTGTTCGGGCTGCTGTGGCTGCGGGAATCCCTGACCCCGGGTCAGGTTGTAGGGGCTGCGCTGGCGATGGTGGGGGTTTTTGTGGTCAATTACCAGGCGGGGGATTATGTGCAGACAGGCTCGCTGCTGGTTTTGCTCTCATCTGCGCTGTATGCCTTGCACGCCGCCCTGACAAAGAAGTTTACCCAGGAGATGGACCTGGCGACCTTCTTTTTTGCCCGCTTGCTGTTTTCCACATTGGCGATCTTTATCTTCAATTTATTTTCCGGTGCGCTGGCAGTACCCCAGGCGTCGGCCTGGCCGTTCATCCTGCTGGCAGGGACGATCGACGTGTCGGTGAGCCGTGCCCTATATTATTTTGCGCTGCGCCGCCTTAAACTGACAGTGCATACCATTCTGCTGACGCTCTCACCGATAATTGCCATTTTGTGGTCGATAGCGCTGTTCAATTCTCACCTGACCGCCCGGCAAGGGATTGGCGGACTGGTGGTGCTGGGCGGTGTGTTGATGGTAGCGTTATTAGCAGACCGGAGGACGGTAACGGATTGAATCCGGTGGTTTCTAGCCAATGAACCCGAAAGCCCCGCAGCGTTACCGCCGCGGGGCTTTATGCGGAGTAGAGGGGAGTACTCCAACAGGAAGTTGTCGGTTCCAGGTACCTGCTATTTGTTCTTGTTTCCCTTTTTTATATAATTCCCGGCACGCTCCTCTTGTGGGAGGGGGGTTGTTTTCCGCTCGTGGAAATCGTCTTTCTCATGCGGAGGCAGCAGTACCGGTTCGCGCAGCACAGGGCTGGCAATGTCCAACGCCATCTGGGGCAGGTCTCTGGGGATGGGGCGGGCGCTTTTCTTCACCGGGCGCACCTGTGCCGGCCAGGTTTTCAATTGACTGAGAATCGGGAGCAGCGCTTCGCTGATCGACTGGGCTTTTTCGGAAGGAGCAGATGGGCCGCTGGCCGGCTGTAGCTGCGAAATGGCGGTGGACTGCAGCACGGATGCGCCGGGGAAGGGCTGCGCAGCAGGAGATGGAAGGGGGAAGGCCGGAGCAGGGGCAAGCTGCTTTTTCCGCTTCCAGGCGTGCAGGGCCAGCAGCATCACCGACCAGACGGTAAATAGCTGCAGCAGGCCGTCCCATCCCGGGTAAGGGTGGTTGAGGTCGATGGGGGCAATGCCAACGAAACCGTTTGTGCGCCAATCTGTCAGCCACAGGGCGGTGACGAGTGCAAAAGCCGCCGCAGATACCCGGAACATGCCGGTATGGCGGGCCAGGATCAGGCGGGTGAATGACCCGGCAACCACACCCAGGCTGGCGAGAACGGTATATTTGATGGCAACCGGGGTTGCCCAGGTGATGATCTCAAAAAGATAAAGAAGTCCAAAGCCTGCTGCATCTGCCAGCAAACAAACCAAGATCAATTTCCAAAATGGTCGCTTTGCGCGTTTCATGGTTTATACCCTAACCTGTGATACGTTCCAACAATTACTCCTGTATTAGCAGTGTATCAAGAATTAGGAAATGGGCGAATAGGACAATGGTACGGAAAAATTAAATTGGGGATGGCTGGTGTTCCGTCAAATATCATTCGATGGGTTCCAGAGTTTATAGACGGAACACATTAAACTTTGTCAAAGGCTGGCTGCAGATGCGTGAAAACAACCGTTATCGTTTGATTTTGCTTTCAAACTATCTTTTTAGCTTTGACAAACTACTAGAGGCGGAATGTGTCTGTTTCCAGCAGCGTTTTGACTTCTTCGACACAATTGCCCCAGCAGGAGAAGATCTGGTTGTTGGAGAGCGAAAACACGGCCAGAGAGGGCAGCTGGCTGAGAGTGCCTGCATCCAATTGGTTCGTCAGTCGGCGCAGGCGATGGTCTAACTGGCTGATCTGCTGCCAATGGGAGACCGTGTCCCCCTCGTGCCGGTCGATGGCGTACAGCAGGCCGCCGACCCGGTTGAGGTTCGCGAGAATTTCGGTCAGGATGGTGTTCGCCGCCGTGTTCATAAATTCAATTATACCTGATAAAAGCGGCTTATCTGGATGGATATGACCAATGTCTTATTTCCCGCTCACCTGCTTGAGGGCATCGACAAACTTGGCGGCCATGGTCTCCAGGTTGATCTCCTCGGCGGTGATGCGGTAGGATTCCGCCCCCATGCGGCGCAGGCGGCCGGGATCGGCCAGGGCTTTCGCCAGGGTATCCGT
>QKGK01000150.1 GCA_003250455.1 Chloroflexota bacterium
TCTTTTGGTAAAGGAAGAGGTGTAAATCTCTGTTTTTTGGCGCATTCCAAAGCGTCTTCACCCTGATTCTGTTTTTTTCAAAGCAATCCTGTTTTCCTGATTTGAAAAATCGGGTAAACTTTTAATGTTGTATTCAAGCCCTCTTCTTTGGGAATGCCGTGCCAGAACCACTCTTACCGACCAAACTGATCATCCCCCACACCCGGCCGCAACTCGTGACCCGCTCCCGGCTGATCGAACAGCTGCACGGCGGCATCGACCGCACGCTGACGCTTGTCTCCGCGCCGGCCGGGTTTGGCAAGACCACCCTGATCTCCGAGTGGGTCGCCCAACTGCAGTCTGCGGGGCCAGAAGACGCCGAAACGCTGGTGGGCTGGCTTTCGCTCGACGAGACCGATAGCAGCCTGCCGCGCTTCCTTACCTATTTCTTTACCGGCTTGATGGAATTAAAAGGACTGGATATCGAAGTCAGGCCAAGCGTGCTGGACATGCTCCAGTCCCCCCAACCTGCGCCGGTGGAAGCCATTTTTACCCCGCTGATCAGCGACCTGACCGCCACCCGCAAGAAGATCGTTTTCATCCTGGACGACTACCACCTGATCGAGGACTTCCCCATCCACCAGGCGGTCAACTTCTGGCTGGAGAACGCCCCGCCGCAGGTGCACACCGTGGTGATCACCCGGGAGGACCCGCCTTTCCCGCTGGCCCGCCTGCGCGCCCGCGGACAGATGACGGAGATCCGCTCTGCAGACCTGCGCTTCACACAGCCCGAATCCACCCAGTTCCTCAACACGATCATGGGGCTTCAGCTGGATGATAAGGCCGTCTCCCTGCTCGAAGCGCGCACGGAAGGCTGGATCGCCGGACTGCAGATGGCCGCCCTTTCCATGCAGAACCGCCCGGACACGGCTGCCTTCATCGAAAACTTTTCCGGCACCAACCGCTATATCCTCGACTACCTGCTGGAAGAAGTGCTGGCAAACCAGCCGCCCCACATCCAGGAGTTCCTTTTGCGCACCTCGATCTTAAAACGCATCTCCGCCCCGCTGTGCGACGCCCTCTTGCGGGAGAGCGGTCAGGCGGCGGAGATCCTCGGCTACCTGGAGCAGGCCAACCTGTTCCTCATCCCCCTGGACGACGAGCGCAGCTGGTACCGCTATCACCACCTGTTTGCCGACCTGCTGAAAGCCCGCCTGCGCCAAACCCACCGCCCTGAAGCGCTGGCAGATTTACACAGGCGCGCCGCGCAGTGGCATGAAGCCAACCGGATGACCTACGGGGCCATTTACCACGCCTCCCTGATCCCCGATGATGCCTGGGTCGAGCGCATCATCGACCAGAACTACATGGAAATCTTCCAACGCAAGGATTCGGCCTCCATCCGCCAGTGGACGGGGGAGTTGGGCCAGCAGTTGATCTTCAAACGTCCCCGGCTGGCGATCCACGAAGCCAACAGCCGCGCCTGGTTTGGTCAGTTGGAAGAAGCCGACCACCTGCTGGACGCAGCCGAGAAGCAGCTGAAAGCGGAACCCGCTTCCACTGAAGTGCAGGCCATGTTCGGGTATCTGGATTATGTCAAAAGCCGGGTGACCGCCATGCGCGGCGATTTTGAGCAGGCCATCGCCCTGGGGCGCAGCGCCCGGGAAAACACGCCCGAAAGCAACCAGGGGCTGCTGGGCGGGATTGGCGTCATGCTCGGATATGGCTACTTTCTCAACGGTGATTTTGCCAGCGCAGAACAGACCCTGCAGGAGACAATCCAGTCGGGGAAAAGATCCGGGGCGATCAACACCACCATAGGGGCTTACTGCGTGCTGGCCAGGCTGTATACCCTCCAGGGAAGTCTGCAAAAAGCACGCGCCCTTTACCGGGAAGCGGAAATTTTCGTCCAAAAATCCGATGGGCAGCTCCCCGGCGCAATGAGCATTGTGCACCTGGGGCTGGCCGAGACCCTGTACGAAATAAACGACCTGGAGGCTGCCCGCGCCTATATTCAGCAAGGGATGGAATACCTCCCCCTGTGGAGCAAGGCAGATGATACCGCCCTGGCGTATGTGATCTATTCAAAGATCGAACAGGCGGAGGGGAATTTCCCTGCCGCTGAGAGAAACATCGAAAAAGCAAGCCAGACGGTCCATACAAGCGGCGTGTTCGCCGAAGCGCGGGACGCCGTGACCGCAGCCAAGATAGAGGAGCAGCTCCCCCACGCCGACAGCCTGACCGTCCACCGCTGGGCCGCTTCCCTCGAAAAAAGGCTGAATGACGAGCGTCCCTTGCGCTTTGAGAACGAGCTGCTGCTCATCACGCTTGCCCGGTTGTATATAGCGCAAGCTGAATGGGATAAAAGCCTGGATTTAATCGCTCAACTGGAAGATTCCGCCCGGGTCGGGGGCAGGGATGGACGGCGGATCAAAATCCTGGCCTTGCAGGCGGTCGCGCTGCACAAAAAGGGGGAACAAAAGCAGGCATTCACGCACCTGGAGAGAGCGCTGGCCCTGGCCGAACCGGAAAGCTATGTGAGAACCTTCATCGACGAGGGGGAGCCCGTGCAGCAGATGCTTTCCCAATGGGTCTCCCAGGCAGAAGCCAACCCGCTAAGAGCATTTGCCCGCCAGCTGATAGCCCAATTTGTTGACAGTTCAGTACCGGGAGGACAAGCCCCCACCGAAGGCAAATTGATCGAACCGCTGAGCCCGCGCGAGCTGGAAGTGCTGGCCCAGATTGCCTTGGGCAAGACCAACAAGGAAATCTCGGCTGCGCTGATCATCTCGCCGGGGACGGTCAAAGCGCATACCTCCAGCATCTACCGCAAGCTGGATGTCGCCACCCGCACCGAGGCAGTTGCCCGCGCCCGTGCGCTGGAACTTCTTCCCTGATTTATAGATAAAAGACTCCGTCAAACTGGCGTTTTTGGCCCTTTTCCATACTGCTCTCTTCTCCATTCTTCCGTCTATTATTTATGGATTCCCACCCGACCCGTGCGGGAATCCACTTTATCCTAGGTAGCCAATAAACCCAAAATAAACCCTGAATACCCCATTTGGCAGATGTGCGTTCTCCTG
>QKGK01000554.1 GCA_003250455.1 Chloroflexota bacterium
GCAGGTGATCGCCTCTGTCGGCCTGAACAATATGCAGAAACCGGAATCGTACATTGACCTGATCCAGAAGACCCGGCCGGATATGATCCTGATAGCCGGGGGAACGGACAACGGCGCCAGCAAATCGGTGCTGCGGCTGGTCAATATGGTTGGGATGGCGCTGTTCCTGCTGCCGGAAGAAAACCGGCCCAAGGTATTGTTCGCCGGGAACCCGGCACTGGGCAAGCAGGTGCATAATTTCATAAAACCGCTGACCTCCATTCAGCTAGCACCCAATATCCGCCCAACCCTGACCACCGAACGTCTGGAGCCGGCAGAACCGGTGCTGACAGATACCTACCGCTCGATCCATTTAAGCCGGGTGGCCGGGCTGGCAGAGATCAACACGGCATCCCGGAATAACATGATGCAGACCTCCCATGCGCTGGGGCGGGTGATCCGCTTTTTCAGCAAAATGGTGCCCAATTCAGCCCAATCGGGTGTCTTAGGAATTGATGTCGGGGCTTCTTCAACAGTGATCACCGGGGCGTTCGACGGCGATCTGCGCCTGCGCGTGCTGACAAACCTGGGAATGGGTGAAGGACTGGCCGGGGTGCTTTCCGGCAGCAAGATGGAAGAAGTGACTCAGTGGATCCCCGGAGAGGTTTCCTCGACCTATATTTTGGATTACATTCAGAACAAGATTTTACATCCGGCAACATTGCCGATGACCTCGCAGGATTTATTGATTGAGCAGGCCTTGGCACGGGTGATCATCTCCCGGGCCGTAAACGAAGGACTGAATATTTTCCCCAAAAATATCAACCGCCTGGACCAGAATACGCTGCCTACTTTTGACCCGATCGTGGTCAGCGGTGGCGTGCTGACCAATGCGCCTTCCCCGGCCCACAGTCTGCTGATGATCCTGGACGGCATCCAGCCGACCGGCATCCAGCGCATCCTGCTGGATATTAATCACCTGACCCCGGGCCTGGGGGCGGCTTCGGCGGTTGCGCCGGGTCTGGTCTCCCAGCTGCTATTGGACCCCACCGTACTGCTGAACCTGGGATTCGTTATCTCCCCGATCAGCCGGGCAAAACCGGGTACGGCAGTGCTGCGAGTGCGGGTGAAAGATGAAAAGGGTTACGAGAACACCGTCAACGTGCACCAGGGCAACATCCAGACGATCCCAATTGCGATGGGTGAACGTGCCAGGGTGTATATCGACCCGCTGAATAAAGCGAATATCGGGTTTGGACCTGGTAAAAGCACAACCATCCAGGTGGTGGGCGGGTTGTTTGGCCTGGTGATCGATGCCCGCGGCCGTCCCCTGGATTTGCCAAAGGACGCATCTGCCCGCCGCAGCTTATTAATGAAGTGGCAGAAATCTTTTAGTACAAAGAAGTAAAACTGGCATATCTCTTGCAGAGTAAAGCCTATAGGATGATGATATGTTTGTACCCGTAACGCACATTCTCCCCCTGACAATTATCGAGCGCCGCCGGTTGCTGCCGGTGGCTGGTTCGGTATTGGTGCGCGCCGGTCAGGAAGTGCGCGCAGAAGAAGTGATTGCCAGGGCCAACCTGTATGCCGACCATGTTTCACTTGATCTGTCGCGCGGCCTTGGCGTGCCAAAGAAAGCCGTCACCCCATATATTAAGCGCGGCATAAGCGATGAGATATCGGAAGGCGGTATCATTGCGCAGAAAGAGGGTATTATTTCCCGCTCGGTGCGCGCCCCGAAAAAAGGGGTGCTGGTTGCCGTGGGTGGAGGGCAGGCGCTTCTGCAGGTCAACCGCAAGCCATTTGAACTGCAGGCTGGCATTCCGGGTGTGGTCACCAAAGTAATCGCAGATTACGGCGCAGTCATCCAGGTGAGCGGCGCGTGGATCCAGGGTGTGTGGGGGAACGGTAGGATTGGCACCGGCGGCCTGTATGTGGCGGCGGAAACGCCTTCGGATGAGGTTCGGGCCAAAGACCTGGACCCCAGTCAGCGCGGACAGGTGATGTTTGCCGGATACTGCGACAGTGCGGATGTGCTGGAACAATTGGCATCCATCAAGATGCGCGGACTGATCCTGGGGAGTATGCCTACCAAGCTGCGACCGGCGGCGGCGCAAATGCCGTACCCGATCATGGTGCTGGAAGGCTTTGGCAGGATACCGGTGAACCCGGTAGCGTTCAAGCTGCTATCCACCAGCGGACAGCGGGAAACAACCCTGAACGCTGCCCAGGTAGACCAGGTAACCGGGACGCGCCCAGAAATTATTATACCGGTTGCCGGGGCGGCGGTTTCTGTTCGCCCGGCCAGCCTGGAACATATTGAAGAAGGGAAACAAGTGCGGGTTTTGCGGGCTCCTTACCAGGGGCAAGTGGGCACTGTCCACGCGCTGCCTGGTAAAGTAAGGATGCCCAACGGCCTGCGAGCCGAAGCGGTAGAGGTATTATTAAGTGATAAAGAAAAGGTGCTTGTTCCGCTGGCGAATATAGAAATTCTAGGGTAAAAATAAGTATCCGGAAGGAGAGAATTAGCATGTTAGACGATTTTGATATGGATTTTCCTGAAGAAGAAGAAGACGAATACGAGGAGGAGGAATCTCCTACCTCGGGTAACCGCACCTTTATGTTAGTGGCCGGCGGGCTAGGCGGTTTGATTATTATTGGGCTGATTTGTGTGGCGGTATATATTTTCCTGATCCGTCCACGGACAGCAGCCGGACAGGCCTCTCAGCAGACTCAAACGGCTTTGGCAATCAGTGCGGCCCAGCAGGCGTTGACCCAAACGGCGGCGGCCGCAGTGCCGACGGCCAGCGAAACGCCATTGCCCACAGATACGCAGGCGCCAACCAATACACTGGCTCCGTCCGCAACCTCAGCTGCCACCCAGGAAGATGGGACTGGAGGTGGGCCGACGCCAGACCCACGCACGGCTACGGTGCAGGCCTTACTGACGCAGGCGGCACTGGCGCAAACCCAGGCGGCACAGCAGCTGCTGACGCAAACCGCAACGCCCACAGCGACTGGCCTGCCGGATACCGGTTTTGCCGATGATATTGGCGCTCCCACACTGCTGGGG
>QKGK01000462.1 GCA_003250455.1 Chloroflexota bacterium
TAGTTTGCGGGCGGATGTGCTGCCAGCTTTCGAAATAAGCGCGGATCTTTTTCTGCAGTTCCGGTTTGGCGGATAAATGATAGCAGGCCACCAGCGCAAGGTGCGGGCGTTGGTCGAAGTTGTCCACGATCTCCCCCGGGGAAGCGGTGGAAAGGGTTTCCTGTTCCTGGCACAGCTGGATGACGGCGAGGATCGCTTTGGTCAGCCAGCCGGGGATGCGCAGGCGTTTGGCGGCAGCTTCGGCTTCTTTGGCTGGGAGTTCGATCAGCCAGCTCAGGTAGGCCATTGCCATGGAGAGGGAATAGCCATCTGTCTGGATGCGGGTCTGCCAATTTTCAGGGATGGCGGCGCTGCGGCCGCGGCGGCTGCGCTCCCGGGTTTCCATGCTCCAGGGTAAAGCTGGATAAATGGCTTGCAGCACACCCAGCTCGTCCAGGCGGGCGAGCATGGCCTCCCAGGCATCCTCCTGGAAGATGTTGGTCAGTTCGTGGCGCAGCCGGTCTCCGGAGACCCTGTCGAGCAGGCCGAGGGCGTTTTCCAGCAGCTCTGCGGTGCGCGGTTCGATCTGGTAGCCAAAACGCTGCTCAAAGCGGACGGCGCGCAGGATGCGGGTGGGGTCGTCGACAAAGGAAAGCGAATGGAGCACGCGCACCAACCCGGCATGCAGGTCGTCCAGGCCGCCCCAATAGTCGTGCAGGTCGCCGTAATGGCTTCCGTCCAGGCGCAGGGCCAGGGTGTTAATGGTAAAGTCCCGGCGGTGCAGGTCGAGCTTGATGCTGCCTCTTTCCACGGTGGGCAGGGCCGTGGGGTAGGTGTAGAACTCGCGGCGGGCCGAAACCAGGTCGAGCGTATCGGGGAATCCTGCCGGGTCGAGCGCCTGCCCGAAGTCGCGGCTCAGTCCTTCAGCCAGACTGCTGCGGATATCGTTGATGCGCCATTTGGCGGTACCAAATTGTTTGTGGGTGGTGGTGCGACCGCCATACTGCCGGACCAGGACGCGGCCGAGGGCGATGGCGTCTCCTTCCACCACCAGGTCGAAGTCCAGGCTGGGACGTTCCAGCAGCAGGTCGCGCACAAAGCCGCCAACGATATATAAGGCAGACTGCTGGGATTGGGCGGCCTGGGCTACCGCATGCAGCAGCGCCAGCCGCGAGGGGGGCAGGTTCTCTTCCAGCCGGGCGGCCAGGTTTTGCCTTCCGCTGGGTCTTTGCTTGGGGGTCAGGGTCTTGATCAGGTCGGTGCGGGTGACGATGCCGATGATCTCGCCGTTTTCCACCACGGGGATCTGGCCCCAGCCGGTATCGGTCATGCGCTGCTGGAGGGTCTCCAGAGGCTCGTCCGGCCCAATAGTGACGCTGCCGGCGTCCATCACCTGGCGCACGCTGAGGTTGAGTTTATGGCTAAGGGCGCGGTCTACTGCCCGGCGGGTGAGCAGACCGATCAGGCGGCCGTCTTCGGCCACGGGGTAGCCCTCGTAGCCATAGCGCTGCATGCGGGAGGCGGCTTCGGTTACTTTTACGTCCGGGTCCAGCACCTGCGGGCGGCGGGACATGATCTCGGCGACGGTGACCGCCGGACGGACGAAATCGGGGAGGATATCGACCAGTTCGGCGTAGACTTCCCCGGCGCGCTTGTCGCGGATCAAGGCGGCAGCAGCGCGGGGATGTCCTCCGCCGCCAAAATGGGTGGCAACTGCCCCCACATTCACCTGGTCGGTGGTGGCGCGGCTGATCAGCTGGGTGCCGGAACTGGTATCCACCAGCAGGAAGATGGCGTCGGGGTCGAGCAGGTCGCGCAGCTTGTGGGCGATGGTGGAGAGCTCTTCATCGGTGTGGCGGGCGTCGGTGGCGGCGACCATGATGGTGTTGCCGTGAACGGTGTGGGTTTCGATCTGCTGGCGCAGGTTGTCGTAGATCTTTTGCTGGGTATGCGAGAGCGGATGGTTAATGTATTCCTGGACGATCTGCAGGCTGGCGCCATGTTCCAGCAGGCTGGCAGCGGCGCGCACGTCCCGCGGGCTGGTGCGCGAATAGGTCAGCTTGCCGGTGTCTTCGTAGATGCCCAGCAGCAAAAGAGATGCCTGGGTGACGCTGAGATGGATGCCGCGCTCCAAAATGCCTTCCACAAGGATGGTGGTGGTTGCGCCGATTTCCTCGGTTTTGACGTGCCAATCTTTGGGCAGGTCTGTGCGCCGTTCGTGGTGGTCGATGACAAAAACCTGGGTGCGGTCGTCCATCCCTTTGAGCGTGATCATCGATTGGGTGTCCACCAGGGTGATGGTGCTGATCCTGTTTTTGGGGAGGTCTTGCGGGTCGGTGAAGGGAAGCTCCACCCCGTATAAGGTGAGGAAAGAGCGCACATTGCGGTTCATGCGGCGCGGTAAAACCGGCCTGGCCTGCTCGTCCAGCAGGGAGGCCCCTAAAAGGGAGGCCAGGGCGTCAAAGTCGGCCTGTTCATGGGTCAGGATGATCTTCATCTCATGGTAATTGTACATCAGGCTGGGGAGGATGGGGAATGTTTTAGGTGGTTGGTTGGCTGGAGCCTGCGTGGAAATTGTAAACTGTCCCTGAAGGGCAGCGTTCTTTGCAGAACCGACAGCCGATTGTAAAAGGGTTGGGATATAATAAGCATCTCTAATTTTACCTGCCATAATGCTCGCAACTCAGTGCTGGCATTGCGGTTATGTATAGCCAGTCCTGCCCAACGGGAGGAACGTTTCTGGTCTGATGAATAATTCACGAAAATTATGGCTGCTCGCGCTGTTATTGGTCGTCCTGGGGTTTGGCGTCCGCATGGTGGACCTGACGGATACGCCGGTGGACTTTCATCCCACCCGCCAGTTTCGCGGCGCGCTGATCGCCCGGGAGATTTATTACCAGATCCTTCCAGGGGCAGACCCTGCGAAACAGGCGCTGGCGTCCGAGTTGAGCGCCGGACTGCATGAATTTGAACCGCCGGTGCTCGAATATATCGTTGCGCTTGGCTACCTGGCCCTGGGCGGGGAAGCGCTGTGGCTGCCCCGGCTGATCGTTTCGCTGGCGTGGTGTCTGGGC
>QKGK01000407.1 GCA_003250455.1 Chloroflexota bacterium
CGACGGTAGAACCTTCGATATAAGGCAGTGAAACATCATCTACATATAATTTGATCCCCATGATTTCCGAGACGGTATCGTTTGCCATGGCGTTGTTTTCCAGCGCCATGCCATATTGATAACCGCTGCATCCGCCTCCGGATAGAAATACGCGTAAACCATACCCTTCCAGTCCGCGATCCTGGAGCAGTTCGTCAATCGCTGTAACAGCTTCTGGGGTTAGTGTGATGATGCTGGTTTTTTCCTGGGTTGTCATAAGGTTACCTCGTAATAAAACACTAATGGTTTGAATAGGTTAATTGTTTGGAAATTAGCGCTGCATGAACCTGTAAGGTAGAAATATTACAAATTTTATCAGATTTATGCGTGCCCGTCAATTTTACGTTCTGCCAATTATACATGTGTTTTGGATTTTGGGAATGTATCAGCGGGACTTATTTCCTGTAATTGTCTAGGCGAGCGTGAAATTTCCCTTCTGCACCATTTCGCGGACAGTTTCAATCTCCGGTCCCCAGAGGGCATCTCCGGGCTGGTAGGGGATTTGTTTCCGCAGGGTTTGATATGCCCGGTGAACGCCAATCCCCATCCTGAATGCCGGATTTTCTTTGAGCCGAATATCCAATGCCCGGCTGGCGGAATAAATTTCCACTGCCAGCACGTGGGCTGTATTGTCGGCAATCATGGCGGCATGGCGGGCGGCTGTGAGGGAGTTGGCGTTGTGGTCCTCCTTGCCGCCGGATGTGGGCAGGGAGTTGATCGAATCTGGCGTACTGAGATGCTGGTTTTCCAGCACCAGGGAAACAGCGGTGTACTGCGGCATCATCATCCCGGAATTCAGCCCGGCAGCTTTGGGGGAATCCACCAGCATGGGAGGAAGTCCGGCGTTCATTTTTCCGTCTGTGATCTGGAAAACGCGGCGCTCTGAAATGGCAGAGACTTCAGTAAGGGCAATCTTGAGGAAATCCATCACCATCCCCACCACCTCGCCATGGAAGTTCCCGCCTGAAAGCGCTTCTTCAGGCCCAAAGATGAGCGGGTTGTCGGTGACGGCGTTGATCTCTTTATGAATGATGCCTTGCGCAAACCAGAGGGTATCCCAGGCGGGGCCTTGCACCTGAGGCCCGCAGCGGAAGGAGTAGGCATCCTGCACCCGCCCCCCTGCATTCAGCATGGTGCTTTCAGCGGTCAGTTCCCGGATGCGGGCTGCTACTTTTTGCTGACCTTCCTGGTTGCGAATCTGGTGCAGGCGGGCGTCAAAAGCATTGGAGGCCCCCAGCATAGCTTCGAGGCTGATTGCCAGGGCGACTTCCGCCGTATTGAGGAGTAATTCGGTGCGGAAACAGGTCAGAGAGGCAATTGCTGCCGAAAAAGTTGCCCCGTTGGTAATTGCCAAGCCTTCTTTGGGGCCGAGGATGGTTCGGGGAATTCCCGCAGCCTGCATGGCCGCTTTGCCTGTCATGCGTTGACCCTGATATTCCGCCCACCCTGAATCGCTTTCCCGGTCCTTTTCGTCTGTGGTGAGCACCAATGCCAGGTGGGAGAGTGGGGCTAGGTCGCCTGAGGATCCCAGAGACCCCTGAGAAGGGATGACGGGGGTCAACCCTTTATTCAACATGGCGATCATATTTTCGATAAGCTCCAGCCGGATGCCGGAATAGCCGCTGGCGAGGGTGTTGCAGCGGATCAGGATGGCGGCCCGGGTGACTTCTGTGCTGAATGCTGGCCCGGTGCCAACCGCGTGACTGAGAATCAGGTTGCGGTTTAGCTGGGCAATATCTGCCTGGGAGATCTGGTTCTCGGCAAAGATACCAAACCCGGTGTTGATGCCATATACGGGCTTTTCTCCCAGACTGATCTCGTGGACCCACTGCTGCGTGCGGGTGATATTCTGTTTGGCTTCATCGGATAACCGGACTTGCTCCCCCTCAAGGGCAACTGCGACAACCTGCTGAATGGTCAGGTTTTTTCCATCAATGGTGACCATAAAATTCCTTTCTATTGCACAAATTGGCAAGATCAGAGAAAGAGGTAACCTGCCAGGACTGCAGAAACAGCAACGGTAATATTATCAAGGTTTTTGATCGGGAGTGACTCAACGATGGTGGCAATCAGGGTGATAAGAGTGATCGGTAACAGGTAACTGTATAGGGGGTTGGGAAAAATGCCAACAGATGTGTATAACGCACTGATTCCCACAGAGAAAGCCCAGGCTCCTACAAACATACCCAAAGTGCCCATCCAGGTCTTGTCGTTTGTCCAGGGCAATTTGGTGGTCCCAAAAGAGCGACCAAAGACGTCTGCTAGTCCATCACCGCCTGAAAGCACCATTAACGCTATGATGCCAATGGGCGAATCATACCAGTAGACAATGGTGAGGACGACAAAAATGAGCCCATAAAAGGTTGGCCCGAACAATAATTCCTTGCGGTCCTGTGACCGGGACATGGCTTTGACCGCATTCTGGTCTTTGCTGATGCCCATCCCTACCAGGAAAAAATGGATCGTGATTAACAGTGGAATCACCGCGGCGTACCACCGTGCCGAAGACGTGTTATTAAAAATCAGCCAGCAGATGACAAAAATCGGCCCGGTACCGATGTGGATGATCTTGCGGCTAAGCGTGCCGGGGATCCAGCCTTTTTTTACTGAAAATTCAATCAGGGCAAGCCAGAGGATGGAGGCGGTCAGGGTGAGGATGAAGGCAAGGAGATTATTGGTGAGCATGGAAGACTACCAATGGATGCCAGGCGCAGTGGTAAAAATAGATTTTTGTCCAACCTGCTTGTACATGGTCACCTGGTCAAATTTTTCTCCTAAAATGCCGTCATGGATGGCCCATGTGCGGTAAAAAATGCTTTCTTTTGCTTCCGGCCGGCGGAAGGGAGTTGTGCCCAGTAGGGAAATCAGGGATTCGTCCTCCTGGAATCGTTTGTGGATGGCTTCCATTTTGCGCCGCCCCCGTTGGTAGCTGAACCCATAACGTTCAAAAATGATGGCGTTATGGTAAAAAAGCGGTTCATTGAAGTAGATGGTATGTCCCAGACT
>QKGK01000330.1 GCA_003250455.1 Chloroflexota bacterium
CCCAGGCGTTTGCAATGGTGGGCAGGAACGGGCCCCAGGGCTGCGCCAGGTTGAAGGTCACGGTGCCAGCAGCGTCGTCAGCTACGATCGCAGCCTGGGCTGTCTCACAGGCGCCCACCAGCGCAGCCGGATCGGCAGCCATCATCGCTTCACGGTCATCCGCTGATTCGCCTCCATCCACCAGCATGGAAACATCATCGTTCCCAACGCCGAAGAAGGGTTCAGCCAGCAGCCATTGCGGGGAAGCATAGCCGCCCTGCAACAAACCACGCTGGAAGGAATATGCCACATCCGAGGGGGTCAGGTCGTTGCCGTTGTGGAAGGTCACACCTTCACGGATATGGAAGGTCCAGGTCGTGCCATCATCCGAGACTTCCCAGGAATCAGCCAGGACGGGCACGAACTTGTCGGTGGCTTCACCATCATAGAAGACCAGAGTCTCGTAGACGTTTTGGATCACTTCGCAGCTGGCGGTGTCATACGACAGAGCCGGGTCGAAGGTATCGGGTTCACCGATGGTAGCGTTCGTAATGGTGTCGGGGTTGGGAGCGCCATCGGTCTTGGTCCAGGTGTTATAGATACCGCCCCAGGTTCCACAATACAACGGGTTCATCACGCGACCCTGCACCCACTTCTGTATATAGCTATGGCTGGTGGACAGCACGATCGGTACACCGGGAACATTGTCGTAGTACAACTGGTTGAATTCCTTGTAGACCGCATCGCGGGCTGCCGGGTCGGTCAGGGCTACGCCCTTGTCCAACAGTTCCTTGAACTGCGCCCTCATATCGTCAGGCATACCCTGGCGAGCGCCATAGGAACCCGTGGTGTAGGGCTGGTACCAGTTGTGCGGGTCATGGATGTCTTCCAACCAACCACCGGTCATGACCGGGATGCGGAAGGCGCGTTGCGCGGTCAGGTAGGCCGGCCAGGGCAGACCCAGGGTCTCGACCACGAACTTCTCGTTGACCGCAGACAGGTCCTGAGCCAGGATCTCAGCCACGATCTGGCGGGTGGTGTTGCCCTGGTTGTAGAGCATCTGGAAGCGGAAGCCGGTATCCCAGACGCCTGCCGCCGGGCTGTTCGGATCGTTCGAAGCCAGTTGGAACTCTTCGGCACACTTGTCAGGATCATAGGTGTAGTGCGGGGCGTTGGCGTCGAAGCCGGGCATGCCTTCCAGGGAAAGCGTGGTCGATTGAACAGCTTCACCCTTATAGACATCGTTGATGAAGGTGTCCCAGTCGAAGCAGTACGAGAACGCCTTGCGGATGTGGACATCCTGGAAGAAATCACCGGGGATGCCGTTACCGTCCAACATGTTGGAACCGGTGTAGGGGTTCAGGGAAACTTCTTCGGTCGGCTCTGGGGCCGGCGCTTCGGTCGCAGCGGGGGCAGCCGGTTCAGCAGGGGCAGCCGGTTGTTCAGCAGGAGCAGCGCCACCGCAGGCGGCCAGCACCATGCTCATCGCCATCAACAGGCTCAGTATTACAAATAGTTTACGCATCTTTCTTCTCCTCACGTAGTAATAGGATTTTATATACAACAGATCAAAACACTCTTGATTCAACTTCGATTACAGTCATCACCTCCTTCCAAAACTCATGCTATGCAAATCTTTCAGCGAAGTGGCAGGCCACAAAGTGACCAGGCTTCAACTCTCGGAACTCCGGTCTGCTCTCAGCACACAACCCCTCCGCGATCGGACAACGGGTCCGAAAGCGACATCCCGAAGGCGGGTTCACCGGCGACGGCACATCCCCCTCCAAAATCGTCCGCTGTCGCTTGGCATCCGCTACCGGGTCAGGGATCGGCACCGCCGATAACAACGCCTGGGTGTACGGGTGCAGCGGGTTCAAATACAGGTCGTCCCGCTCCGCCAACTCGACGATGATCCCCAAATACATCACCGCCACCCGCTTGCTGATATGTCGCACCATCGACAGATCGTGCGCGATGAACAGGTACGTCAGGTTGAACTGCTCCTGCAACTCCTCCAACAGGTTCACCACCTGCGCCTGGATCGAGACATCCAGCGCCGAGATCGGTTCGTCACAAATAATGAATGATGGCTGCAATGCCAATGCTCTCGCGATCCCGATCCGCTGTCGCTGTCCACCTGAGAATTCGTGTGGGTAGCGGTCCGCAAACGACGGGTTCAGTTTCACCAACTCCAGCAAATGCTCCACTCGCTCCTGGATCTCCCTGGCGTTGGCTACATTGTGCACTTCCAACGGTTCCCCCACGATGTTCCTGACCGTCATGCGCGGGTTCAGGCTGGCATACGGGTCCTGGAAGATCATCTGCATCTGCCGCCGCATCCAGCGCATCTCTTCCGCTTTGAGTTCTACAAGATTACTGCCTTCGAAATACACGTTCCCACCTGTCGGTTTGTACAACTGCAAGATCGTCCGTCCCGTCGTCGACTTCCCACACCCACTCTCCCCCACCAGCCCCAGCGTCTCTCCCCGTTTCACGTCAAAGCTCACTCCATCCACCGCATGCACTGCCCCTACCTGCCGCCGGATCACGCCCCGGTAGATCGGAAAATGCATGAACAGGTCATCTACTTTCAGCAGGGTCTCGTTGTTGTCATTCATGAACGGCTTCTCCCCGTCTTGGTGTCCACCCAACAGGCTGCCCGATGGTTCGGCGCCACTTCCTCCAGCAGCGGGTTTTCATTCCAGCAGCGTTCGATCGCCCACTTGCAGCGCGGCGCAAACGGACAGGCGCTCGGTTTCTGGTACAGCACCGGCGGCAAGCCATCGATCGAGGCCAGCTTGTGCCGCCCTTTCTCGTCCACCCGCGGCAGGCTCCCCAACAGGCTGATCGTGTATGGATGCTGTGGGTTGGCATACAGTTCCTTCACATCCGCTTCTTCGATGAAGAACCCACCGTACATCACCGCCACCCGATCCGCGATGCCTGCCACCACCCCCAGGTCGTGTGTGATCCATACGATCGCCATCCCCAGTTCGTCTCGCAAGCGCTTCACCAGCTCCACGATCTGCGCCTGGATCGTGACGTCCAGCGCGGTGGT
>QKGK01000575.1 GCA_003250455.1 Chloroflexota bacterium
GAGCCAAAAGAATCCGCAAAAATCAATGGCATTTCACCTGAGAAAGGATTACGGCACAGGGGAAATCAATTATCCGCTTTTTGATGGGAATGAAGTGACTTCTTTCAAACATTTCTTGCTGCGCACTTCCGGGCAAGATACCTATATGACCAAGATTAAAGACGCATTTATCCATCAAGCGGTAAAAGACGTGATCGATATTGATGTGATGGATTCGAGGCCTTGCGTGGTGTATCTCAACGGGGAATATTGGGGGCTGTATAACATCCGGGAGAAAGTGAACGAAGATTATCTGGCAAGCCATCATGGCGTGGACCCTGATCAGGTCGATCTCCTGGTCTGGAATGGCTTTGTTATGGCAGGCAGTGATGCGGCTTATCGGGCTTTGGTTGAATATGTCGCAACGCATGATATGCGAAATCCGGAATATTATGCCTATGTGGCTTCTCAAATGGATATTGATAATTTTATTGATTATCTGATCATTGAAAGTTATTTTGGCAATACAGATTCCGGGAATATCAAATTTTGGCGCGACCAGAACGGCGGTAAGTGGCGTTGGATCCTATACGATACGGACTGGGCGCTGTTTGTAGGGACCTATACCTGGAATAACATCTCTCAAATTTTCAACCCGGCTGGGATGGGCGTTGCGGACTGGATAGATACATCGCTGCATGTGAATTTGATGAAGAATGATCTCTTCAAAGAGGAATTCATCAGGCGCTACGCATTGTACACACAGACCTATTTCAGTCCCGAACGCTTACTGCCCATTTATGATGCCATGATCGCTGAAATTGAATCGGAAATGCCCAGGCAAGTGGAACGTTGGCCCAAACCGATCACGTATGCTTCCTGGGACTTTTATGTGTCCGAGACGCGGGAAATCATTGCGGAAAAGCCGCAGATAGAGAAACAAAACTTACAGTATTTCTTTAACCTGAGCAATGCAGAAATGCGGGAATTATTCCCGAACGAATAAAAGCCCTCATAATTCAGCAAAGCGCCCCTCTCCCCCAAGAAAACAGCTCATTTCTTCTTTTCAGGGAACAGCCCCAAAATCCCTTCCTCATTCGCCGGGCAGATCCCGCGTTCTGTGATCAATGCGTCCACCAGGTGGGATGGGGTCACATCGAAGGCATAGTTGGCTGCCGGGCTGTCCGCCGGGGTCAGCAGTACAGACTTGATCTCACCGTCCACCAGGCCCTGGATATGCTTGACCTCTTCCGCGCCGCGCTGCTCGATGGGGATCTCCATGCCATCGCGCAGTTCCCAGTCGATCGTGGAGGAAGGCAGCGCTACATAAAAGAGCACATCGTTATCTTTGGCCGCCAACGCCTTCAGATAAGTGCCGATCTTATTGGCCACATCTCCGGTGTAGGTGGTGCGGTCCGTCCCTACGATGACCATATCCACCATGCCATGCTGCATCAGGTGCCCGCCGACGTTATCCGCCACCACAGTATGCGGCACCCCATGCTGACCCAGCTCCCAGGCGGTCAGGCGTGCGCCCTGATTGCGCGGGCGGGTCTCGTCCACCCACACATGCACCGGGATCCCGGCATCGTGGGCGGCATAGACCGGTGCGGTGGCCGTGCCGTAGTCCACACAAGCCAGCCACCCGGCGTTGCAGTGCGTCAGGATGTTGACCGGCTGGCCGCCCTTCAATTTGGCAATCCTGGTGATCAGACCCACACCATGCACGCCGATCATCCGGCAGGCTTCCGCTTCGTCGTCGGCAATCTGCTCGGCAGTCTTCAGGGCTGCGGCAACCTTCGCCTCGATCCCTGCCACCCCTTCCAGCGCGGCCAGGACAGTATTCAGCGCCCAGGCCAGGTTGATCGCCGTGGGGCGGGTGGCATGCAGATGCTCGGCCGCCGCCTGCATCGCCTGGTTAAATGCCGCTTCACTCCCGCGGGGCGCATGCAGGGCCGCCAGATAGAGGCCAAAGGCAGCCGTTGCCCCGATCAGCGGGGCGCCGCGCACGTGCATATCCTTGATCGCTGTGGCCGCTTCTTCCATGTGGGTCAGGTCTTCGATCACAAAGGCATGCGGCAAGTGCCGCTGGTCAATGATCTGCACAGTCTTGGGGTTACCAGGCTTCAACCATATGGTGCGGTAGGGCTGTCCGTTTACTTTCATGGAGGAGGGTCCTTTCAATAATAGAATGCCAAATCTCTGCCGGGCGGACAGCCGTCCGCCCCTACAATGACTTAATTATATCGAATTTGGGAGGGCATTTTAAAATCTGCATATCTCCCCCCTATCTTGCTTGCGAGACAATCTGGTTCCTTGTGCGACACCCGGGCAGACTACCCATGGGGCGGACAGCCGTCCGCCCCTACACAGGCTAATCATATAGAACTTGGAGGGCATTTTGAAATCTCCTCATCTCCCCCTATCCGACCATACGACTACCCGGCTATCTGACAAACCACCCAACCATCTAACCAGCTAACTACCCAACTATCCAACTACAACAGCGCCTGCGGATTGGTCTCCACCCGCCAATCGCCCAGGTTCTCGTCCACCAACAGCGCAGCGGGGTCCGGCCCGCGCAGGATGATCTGCCAGCGGTATTCCCCGTCCCGGCGGGCGTAAAAGCATGGGGTCGGACCGATCATGTCGGTGGCTCTGAACCCTAATTTTTGGATGCGGGTCTGCAGGTAGTCCTGCATCCGGCGGGCTTCCTGCTCGGCGGCTTCGGCGCTGCGTCGGCGGATCTCCATGCGCACCAGTTTGGTAAAAGGCGGGTAGTGCAGCTTGCGGCGGTAGTCCAGTTCAACTTTGGCGAACCCCTCATAATCGTGCGCCGCCGCCCGCTGAATGACTTCGTTCTCCGGCATGAAGGTCTGCAAGACCACATGCCCGCCCAGCGGGCTGCGCCCGGCCCGCCCGGACACCTGCGCCAGCACCTGGAAGACACGCTCCCCCGCCCGGTAGTCCGGCAGGGTCAGGCCGACATCCGCCAGCACCACCCCGACCAGCGTCACCAGGGGCAGGTCCAGCCCTTTGGCCAGCAT
>QKGK01000530.1 GCA_003250455.1 Chloroflexota bacterium
GATAAGGAACTCCGCGGCGCGATCGTTACGACCGAGCTGGTATTAGGAAAAGATAAACACTGCCTGAATTATCTCAAAGCGACACGGGCAGGATTATTTGATTTGTAAGGAATACGAGAGTGGGATAACCCGCGAAAAATCGTATTGGTTTGAAAATTTAGCAGAAGTCAAAAAACTTTATCCGGGAATGTGATTTTTCCGGAAAACAATCAAAGGAGAAATTTTATGTCTCAAAAACTGATAGATGCGATCACTGAGATGCGTGAGGATGATGCACTCAAGATCACCAATGAACTGTTGGACGAGGGTGTGACCCCGGAAGACATCCTGAACTCCTGCCGAGAAGCAATGGAAGTGATCGGCAAGCGATTCGAGAATGGCGAGAGCTTTATCCCGGAATTGATGTTGGCCGGGGAAATGCTTTCAGCTATTACCGATATCCTCAAGCCGCGCATGGCGGAAGATGGCGCCAGCGAAAAACTGGGGAAGATCGTTCTGGGAACCGTTGCAGGAGATATTCACGATATCGCCAAAGATATTGTCGGCTTTATGCTGGACCTGAATGGCTTTGAGGTGACCGACCTGGGCGTGGATGTAGCGCCTGAGAAATTCGTGGAAGCTGTGAAGGAAACAGGCGCAACCATCGTAGGCCTGAGCGGCTTTTTGACCCTGGCATTTGACCCGATGAAAGACACGGTTGCGGCATTGAAAGCTGCTGGCTTTGAGGATGTCAAGATCATGATCGGCGGTGGCCAGATTGATGAAAACATCCGTGAGTATACTGGCGCAGATGCATATGGCGATGACGCAATGGCTGCTGTAGCAATTGCCAAGAGTTGGGCATAGGAGACGAAAATGTTTGTAAAACCAGATAATTGGAATACCCTGACTCCTTTGGAAAAACGCGCTTTGCGTTTGGACAATTGGCAGAACAAACCGGTAGAGTTTGTCAGCCCGGAAGCTGAAGCCAAATACAAGGAACGAATTGAACGTTTACGCAAAATATACGACATGGAGCACCCCGACCGGATCGTTGCGGATGTGAGCATGGGTGCTGGTGAACATGCGCTTCGGCGTAAAGGTCTGAACGGCAAGGATATGACCTACAATCATGCCGCAATGAGGGAGCCCTTGTTGGCGTTCCATGAGGATTTTCAGCCCGACCTTTCCGTAGGTCCCCTGCCGTATCCCGGAAGATCGTGGGATACCCTCGATTTCAAACTGTACCAGTGGGGTGGCAACCAGCTGCCAGACAATTTGGTCATCCAGGCTGTTGAAGGCGAGTATATGACGGGTGATGAGTATGACGATTTCATCAATGACCCAACCAGCTTCTGGCTGAAAAAATATCTCCCCCGTGCCTATGGCGAATTGGGACCAATGGCAATGCTTCCGGAATTTACCCAAATTTCGGAAAGCGTGGATACGATCAATTTGCTGCTTCCGTTTGCGATGCCGCCTTTCCAGGAAATGATTCAGAAATTGACGAAAGCTGCAGGCGAGTTGATGCAGGTATTGGGAGAAGTTGGTCAAACTTCGGCAATGATCGCTTCGGCTGGCTTCCCTGGTATGGGATTGAATATTGTAAAAACCCCGTTCGATTACCTGGGCGATACCCTGCGCGGCACAAGAGGTATCCTCATGGATATGTACCGCCGGCCGGAGAAATTGCTGGCCGCAGTTGAACGCTATGTACCGATCCTGATCAATTCAATTGTGAAGGGTTGTGACCAATCAGGTTCCCCAACCGCTTTGTATGTGCTTCATAAAGGTGCAGACACCTTTATGTCCCAGGCTCAGTTCGAAAAATTCTACTGGCCGACATGGAAAGAAGTCATGCTGGGCTTGTGGGATGAAGGCATTACCTGCTACCTGTTTGTGGAAGGTTCTTACAACCACCGCCTGGAAAACCTGGCAGAGATGCCTGAGAAATCCTTGCTGTGCCACTTCGACCAGACCGATATGCGCCGGGTGAAGGAAACCCTGAGCGATAAGTTCATCATCGCCGGGAATGTTCCTGCTTCGTTGATGGCAACCGGCAGCGTGGACGAGGTTCGCGCCTACTGCAACGATCTCGTGGAGTTGTATGAAGATGCTCCGGGATATATGATGTCCTTTGGGTGCAGCTTTGAAATGACCACGGATGAGAAAATGCGGGCTTACATCGAGTCCGTAAGACAATAATCAAGAGAGACTTGAAATACCGTGCGCCATTCGGCGCACGGTATGGTATTAAATAAAGCCAGCCTCATTATTGTTGAAAGAACGTCAATCACGGGGAGATTGGCACCTGCATCGAAACCTCTGCTGGCCAACATTTTTATATTGACCACCAAAAATTCAATCATCATGCTGAACCTCAGACAAAAATGCACTGCGGAGTCCTTTTTTCTGAGAATAAAATTCTGCAGGTAAAAAATTAGGAGCTTATAAAATGGCACAAGCAAATGCAATCCCCATGGAAGACACCGCTACCAAGAAAAAAGTTGCTCTTGGACTGTGGGCGGTTTTTGTAACATACTTCCTCGTCTACTTTTTCAACAACTCAATCAACATTGCCCAGCCTAATCAGGTTGCAGACCTGGAAGGGATGGCGCTATTCTCCTGGATTGTAGCGCTTCCGGCACTGAGTGGTGCGGTTGCAACATTGCTGGGGGGTAAATTGTCCGATATGTATGGGCGACGGGCAATCATACTCATTTCTATTGCGCTTTTCCTGGTTGGATCAATCCTTTCTGCGATTGGATCAACTATGGCATTTGCGATTATATCCCGCGTGGTCCTGATGTTGGGGTTAGGCGCACTTTCCCCGATGTGCTTTTCAGTGATCGCCGACCTATTTGAACCGGCTGCCCGGGCACGGTGGAGCGGGATGCTCAACGTTCCAGCGGGTATTGCAGCTACAATTGCACCAACTTTAAGCGGATTGATCACAGAAAGCACGGCTGGATGGCGCGGTTTGTTCTGGGTATTGGTCGCGCTTGGTGTGATCGCTGGCGTGATGGTTGTAATTGGCATTCCAGGCCCTAAAGAAAAAACTGACCAAAAGGTGGATGTTTTAGGGATCGCCGTTATGTTGGTGGCTTCTGCCACACTGATCATTGGCGTTTCCTGGCTTGCTGATCCTGCGAAATTGATCATTGGGATTGTCCTGACAGTAGTTTCAATAGCTGGCTGGGTTTGGTTCGTTTCTATTGAGAAGCAAGTTGAAGCGCCGATCCTGGATCCTCAAGTCTTGTTCAACCGTGTCTTCTTTACAGCCGCTTTCTCTGGTTTCATGTCCTTCTTTGGATTGCTGGGCGTGATCATGTATTCGCCTGTTTTTGCCCAGGAAGTGATGAATGTTAGCCCGGCAGTCAGCGGGTCTATGCTTACTCCATTCAGTATGTTGTTTGCCTTCATGGGAGTTCCGGCGGGATTCCTGCTGGCAAAAACCAAGAAATATAAGTGGATATTTGTTTCTGGTTATGCGATCGTAAGCGTGACGATGTTCTTCATGTGGCAGTTCACCGCAAATACACCCATTTGGCTTTTTGTCCTGGTAACTGCGATTGCCGGTCTTGCGAATGGCGTTATGCCGACCATTAATACCCTGGTGGCACAATTCGCAGTCCCCAAACGGTTGTTGGGAGTAGCCGTTGGTGCGATCTTCTTTGTTGTGATGATGGGGATGGCAATTTCACCGGCAATCCTTGGCCTGGCACAGAATAGTGTTGATACACTGGAAGCGGGCTTGAAGCTGGTATTCCTTGTAGGCGCAATTGGAGATGTGATCGCCTTCATCATGGTGCTCACGATCCCGGAAATTTCAATTGAAGCTGAAGCTTAGCATAATCCAGCACTGGCAGATGATTGTCTGTTTCGGACATTAGAAGTCAAATCAAGGTAGGAGCAGCTACTCAGTATGAAAAGCGATGGGTTTCAAGGTATACTTGGGCCCATCGCTAAATTTTATTGTTGAGATGATGTTCAATGGAAAAGGCATAATATGAGCTTTATAGTTGATTTTGAACCAGTTGGCCGTCGTGGAGAATTTTCTGAAGACGATACATTACTGGAATGTGCGAGACAACTGAGTGTGGACCTGGTAAGCATTTGCGGCGGCGCAGGCAGCTGTGAGCGCTGTAAAGTTCAGGTGATTGCCGGTGAGGTTTCTGAGCTTTCTTTTGATGAACAGTTTGTGCTTACAGAGAATGAAGTGGCGCAAGGGTATCGGCTTGCCTGCCGGACATATCCCCTAAGCGATGTAAAACTGCATGTACCGCCGGAATCACTGACCACGCCTCAACGGACACAGGTTGAGGGGTTAAATGTTTCTGTTGAGGTTGATCCCATCCTGGTAGGTGTGGATGTAAGTCTGACCCCTCCAACCTTAGAATCGCCAAAATCAGACAGCATGAATTTGTTTTCTGTGTTGGCAGAAAAGGGTTTTCAGCCATCTTCGATTGATTATCAGGTGATGAAAGAACTCCCTGAGGTAATTCGAAGTAATGACTGGCAGATAAATACAGCTGTTCGTGGAGAAGAAGTGGTAGCGGTTGGTGCGCCTGGAACGCGTTGGCTGGGGTTTGCGGCAGATATTGGAACAACCAAGATTGCCGGATATTTAATGGACCTTGCCACCGGAGAATTGCTGGCATCCAAAGGGATGATGAATCCACAAATTTCCTATGGAGAGGACGTCGTATCCCGGATCGTGATTGCAAACAAGTCCCTACCTGATCGGGATCGGCTTCAGGCTATGCTGATCGAGGCGATCAATTCTACTGCGGTAGAATTATGCAAGGAAGCAGGCGTATCTATTGACCAGGTTGTAGAAGCGGTAATTGTCGGGAACACGGCTATTCATCACCTGTTTGTTGGCCTGCCGGTAAAACAGCTTGGGTTGGCTCCTTATACTGCGGTTGAAGATCAGGCAATCGATATCAAAGGCAGGGAACTTGGATTGACGTTTTCTCCTGGTGCATATGTCCATCTGCTGCCAAATATTGCGGGATATGTTGGTGCTGACCATGTTGCCATGCTGTTGGCAACCAGAATTGCGGATAGCCATGATACGGTACTGGCAATTGATATCGGCACCAACACCGAAATCTGCCTGACTCATGAAGGAAAGATGACCAGTGTTTCCTGTGCTTCGGGACCGGCATTTGAGGGGGCGCACATCAAACACGGGATGCGTGCAGCCCCTGGCGCGATCGAATATGTCCGCCTGGATAATGGAAAATTGGAGGTTCAAACCATTGGTGGAGAGCCCCCTGTAGGCATTTGTGGCTCCGGGATCCTGGATGTGATTGCCCAATTGCGGAAAAATGAGATCCTGGAACATTCAGGGAAGATGGTGGAGCATCCTCAGGTTCGCCAAAACGGGACTATAAAAGAATTTGTACTTGCTGAGCGAAATGGTTTGGAACCGATCACGATCTCTCAAAAAGATGTGCGCGAACTGCAGTTGGCGAAAGGGGCAATTCGATTGGGGATTGAAGCGCTTCTGGAAAATGCAGGGATAGATAAGGATAAATTAGATCATGTCATTATTGCCGGGGCGTTTGGGACCTTCATCAACGTAGAAAGTGCGATCACTATTGGGATGCTGCCAGAATTGCCTTTGGAGCGATTCAGTCAGGTGGGGAATGCTGCCGGGACAGGGGCACGGCTTGCATTATTATCCAGACGGGAAAGGGCAAAAGCATCTGAAATTGCGGCACGCGATGGCTATATCGAGCTGGCCAAGGTACCAAGATTCAATCTGAGGTTTGCACAGGCGACCTATATGTAAAGATGTAAAAAACGGCTGGGAACACCCAGCCGTTTTTGTCTAAATAAAGGGAAGCTGTTTACTGCTCCAGCGTGCTGATGTCCCCTTCGGGTAATCCCATAGCACGCGCTTTAAGCAGCCTGCGCATGATCTTTCCGCTTCGTGTTTTAGGCAGGCTGTCTACAATTGTGATCTGGTCTGGTTTGGCAATTGGCCCCATCTCATGACCGACATGGTTTCTGAGCTCTTCCTCCAGCCCTTCTGTCCGTTCCTGCCCGGCTTTGAGGATCACATATGCATGGATTGCATTGCCTTTAAGCTCGTGGGGGAGACCTATGGCAGCCGCTTCGGAAACTGCGTTATGGCTTACCAGAGCGGATTCAACTTCTGCCGTCCCCAGGCGATATCCGGAAACTTTGATCACATCGTCGATTCTGCCGATGACCCAAATATAGCCATCTTCATCTTTGCGGGCAGAGTCGCCTGCCTGGTACATATTGCCATATTTGCTCCAATATTGTTCCTTGTAGCGGTCCGGGTCTCCATAAATTGTGCGCAGCATCCCCGGCCAGGGCTTTTTGATCACCAGATAGCCCTCTTCTCCCGCCTTTACTGGGTTTCCTTCCTCATCCACGACATCCGCATCGATCCCAAAGAAAGGTTTTGTCGCAGAACCGGGTTTGAGTGGGGTAATTGGCAGCGGGGAGATCATAAATCCGCCAGTTTCGGTTTGCCACCAGGTATCCATGATGGGGCATCGTTCTCCGCCGACAACCGTGTGGTACCACTTCCAGGCTTCCGGGTTGATCGGTTCACCGACACTCCCTAAAAGTCGCAGACTGCTGAGATCGTGTCTTTTTACCCAGGAATCCCCAAAACGCATCAAACCGCGGATTGCGGTGGGCGCGGTATAAAGAATGGAAATCCCGTAATTTTCGATCATCCGCCACCAGCGGTTGGGGTATGGATAATTCGGGGCTCCCTCATACATAAAGCTGGTTGCGCCAACCAGCAATGGTGCATAGACGATGTAACTGTGCCCGGTGATCCACCCTGGGTCTGCCGCACACCACCACCGGTCTTCATCTTTGATGTCGAACACATTTTTCAGGGTGGTGGCAGTATATACCATATAGCCACCGTGGGTGTGAAGAATACCCTTTGGACGGCCAGTGGTTCCAGAGGTATAAAGGATGAAAAGTGGATCCTCGGCATCCATTACTTCGGTAGGAGCGTTCAAACCATTGGCAACCGGGAGGTTGATCAGGTCTTCAAACCAATAGTCACGTCCGGCTTCCATGTAGATTTCCTGCCCGGTTCGTTTTACCACGATGACGTGTTCGATGGTCCCTTGCCGGGCAATTGCTTCGTCGGCGATCATTTTCAGCTCCACAATCTTGCCGCGCAGCCAGCCGCCGTCAGCGGTGATGAGGACTTTGCTCTGGGCATCCTGGATGCGCTCAGCCAGGGCTTCAACGCTGAAACCGCCATAAACAACCGAGTGAATAGCTCCAATTTTGGCGCAGGCCAACATAGCGATGACCTGTTCCGGGATGCGTGGCAGATAAATAGTGACAATATCTCCCTTTTTTACACCCATGCTGCGCAGCACATTGGAGAATTTGCTCACTTCCCGGTGAAGGGCAAAATAAGAAAAAGTCCTCGTGTCACCCGGTTCTCCTTCCCAGATAAGGGCAATCTTATTCCTGTGATACGTCGTCAGGTGTCGGTCCAGCGCGTTGTGGACAATGTTGACCTTCCCGCCCACAAACCACTTGAAAAAAGGTTTGTTGGAATCATCCAGTACCTTGTCCCATTTCTTGTACCAGGAAAATTCTTCAGCCCTTTCACCCCAGTAAGCCTCCGGGTCTTGAACGGAAAATGCATGCAGCTTGTCGTACTCTTGGGCATTGGCATTCTGCTGGATACTTTCTGGTGGGAAATACAGTTCGGATTCCGATTGCCGGTCCAATGTGTCGCTTGCTTCCATCTAGTAAGCTCCTCTCGATAATATGTAGTTTGGAATAAAATAACTTTGGGGTGTTGTAGGGAGAAATGCAGATAAATTATACCAGAATTGTATCCAATTACGAAATATTTTTGCCCCTCAGGTAATCATTAATTAGCAGTCACTAAAAATAAAATTGGAAAAAATCCCCCTCCGATCGCTCCACAATCGGGCGAGATGGGAAGGACGAAACGAAACACCTGTTTCGGGTTATAATTAAGTGTTGAATTTGGTTGCCCTAAATATTCTGAAAGAGGAGAAAAAATGAGTATGCTAAAATGGTGGTGGAAGGCTTTATCTGTTATCCCGAAAATTTCTAAAGAAGAGTGGGATCAATTAGATGTAATAACCAAATGGCTCGTGATGACCCGTTCTGCGGTCACCACGGTGACGGTATTTTCAACCATTATTGCCGGGTTATTTGCCTGGCGATTTGGTGGGTTCCACTGGGGATTGTGGATCATTATGACTGTGGGATTATTTGTGGCTCACGGCACGAATAACATCCTCAATGACTACACTGATTTCTCGCGTGGGGTGGATTCGGATAATTATTTCCGAACGATGTACGGGCCGCACCCATTGGTGCATGGTTTCCATGATAAATCAACGCAAATTCGTTATTTTGTGGTCAGCGGAATAATTGCCCTGGCTGCCGGTATATACACCTATTACGTATCCGGGTGGGACCAAAATATTCTGATCCTGATCCTGATCGGTGCTGTATTTTTGCTGTTTTACACTTTTCCATTGAAATATTTTGCTTTGGGAGAACTCTCCATCTTCCTGATCTGGGGACCAGTGTTGATTGGCGGAGTGTTCTACGCCCTGACCGGTGAGTATAATTCGCATGTGATTTGGGCTTCAGTTCCGATTGGCCTGAGCGTGATGAGCATTAATCTTGGGAAACATATCGATAAGCTCAAGGAAGATAAAGCCAAAAAAGTCCGCACATTACCCGTGGTGATCGGCGAAACGGTTGCCCGTTACCTGGATGTGATCTCACTGGTATTGATCTATGCGATCATTGTTTTCCTGGTGATTGTAAAATTCTATACCCCTGTGATGCTGGTGGTCTTTTTTGCAGGGAAGCAGTTGTTCATATCATTGGCCGTATTGATGAAGCCAAAGCCTGATGAGGCACCTCCGGAATATCCCGCCTGGCCGATCTGGTTTGCCGGGTTTACGTTTATGCACAACCGTCGTTTCACGATGTTGTTTATGGCCGGGTTATTGGTGGATACGATCCTGCGGGTGTATGTACCCAATTTCTGGATGTAGGCAATAAACTTAACGTTAAAGCGGAGAGCTAAATTTTGCCCTCCGCTTTTTTTCATCCAAAGTAAATCGTGATTATTCTGCTGCTTGTGCGCTGCCGGCGAAGATGATCGGACCTTCGGCAGGACTGTCTTCCGGTCTGCCTTGGGGCATCTTTTTTTCCAGATAGAGCATTTTGTATAACAAGCTTGCTTCCCAGGTGCCACCACCAAAGATGTCGTTGCCCATCACATCTGCAGAAGTCCTGCGGGAACCGGCCAGCATCCCCTCGTAAGTGCTCAAATCCATGCCAGCAGTTTCCTGGTTGAGGGTCGCATTGTGGCAGGTGGTGCAAGCAGGCGCTCCTGTAAACCAGATGTTACCTTCCAGGAGGAGAGGCTGAACATCATTTTTGAAACTGGCAGTGCAGGATTGCCCGGTAATATCTGTGAATTCAAAAGCTTCTGTTTCCGAGTATCCTGCGCTGACCCAGGCCCCAATTAGATCGACGGAAGCTATCTGGCAGGTAACCTTTGGCTGTTCTGCACTCAACTGCATCACAGGAAGCGCAGCAGGGATCAGGGTAGGAATTGGAGTTCTTTCCGGTATGCGAGCACCTTTTTCGCAGTTTAGGGATAGGCCACAGCCTGAAAAAAAGACAAATCCAACCCAAACAACAATGACAAGAATGAATAAGGCAAATACGCTAAAAATGAGTTTTTTAACATCGTCCTGCATAGGGTTCATTCTCCTCTAGGGCGCTAAAGTACGGATGTAGTTTACCAGGTCCCAGCGTTCTCTGACTGTGAGGTTCTCATTCAATGCAGGCATTGTACCTGGAACGCCATTGCTGATGGTGAGAAACAAAGTACCATCACTTTTTTGCTGGGTGACATCGCTGGTCAGATTGGCTGGTTTTTTATTGGCCAGGAAGGGTGCAATCGAACCGTTGCCCTCCCCGTTCGGGCCATGACATTGAATACAATTGATGTGGAACAAGATTGAACCACGCTCAACGGATATTTCATCAGCTTCAATGGGATTATCGGGAGCGCCCAAACCGGGGATATATGCAGCACCTTCAATTGGAATCGATCTGTCCGGCACGGGCAGGGGATTTTCCATTTTGCTGTAGACGGGTTGGATCTCCATAAAGCTGGTGAATTCAAATTTCAGTACGTCATAAGCTAATAGCCCAATCAGCGTGGCGACCACCGCCAGGGCTGCAAATAAGATGAGCACTCGTTTGATCATGGTTGCTGCCTTTCTACAATGCGGATAAAATCGGCTCCAGCGTTTTGTAGGGCTTGTTCTATTTTGGTTTGACTAGACGGTTCTACATCGAACACCAATGCAATTTTTCCATCACTGATTTCGGGCACATATTCTTTCTTCTCGTATGAGGGGAATCCGCTTTCTAAAAACACACCTATAAACGTAGAGATGAGCATGAACAACATGATCATCTCAAACATGATAATAATGGATGGACCCCCAGGAGAGAGTGGTTTGCCGCCTACATAAACTTTGTATAAGTTGGGGGAAATGAAGGCTAGGAAAAATCCAATAAATCCTCCCAGAATTGCACCTCCCAGCGCATAACGCGGCACATTGGTATGAGCGTGATGCCGACCCAGCATAGCCGGGCTGATTGGCGCTCCCGAGACCACTTCGATATCCTGGTTGGTAATGCCCATAGTATCAAGGGCATCTACACCCTCGGCAGCAAGTTCGACATCTTCAAAGTGAGCCAGTAATCTGATCTTCTCTGTCATTTTGACTTCCTTACTCTAATTCACTCACGGAAGAGACATGGGCTTTACCAATCTTGCGGATGGAGTGCGAGATCATCCCCTCCTGAACTTCCCAAACCGGGACTAATGGAATGAGTTTGGAGGCGATCATGTAAAGCATGATGAAGAGGGCAAACGTCCCAATGGTCAGGTAAATTTCCACTCCCGGTTTATATTCTCCCCAGGTGAAGGGGCTGCGGTTTATGCCCAGTGAAACCGGAACGATGATGTATCGTTCAAAATACATGCCCACATTGATCAGTAAGCCAACGATGAAAAGCAGCCAGGGAGTGGAGCGCCACTTCTTATTCCACAAAATTGCCCAGGGAACGGCAATGTTGAATATCAGCATCAGAAACCACATCCAACCTACGGGTCCAGCCTCATGCCAATGAAGGAGGAAGTGCGTCCATTTATCTCCACCGTACCACTGAACCAAAAAATCATTGAAGAAGAAGTATGCCCACGCCATGGATACAATCAGCATGAGGTTGCCCAAAGCACTGAAGTGCTCTTTGCGGATGAAA
>QKGK01000539.1 GCA_003250455.1 Chloroflexota bacterium
AGGAATATTTGTGGGCCTTATATCCTTGACCTGGTCCATATTCACCACCTCCGCCTGCTGAATTTCACTAACTGTCCCTCGCTTTTCGAATTCCAATTCCATTAATATTATACTAATCCAAGCAGATTTTTCAACTTTAGAAGAACAGGGGGATTCGAAGCAGGTCAGGAGATTAAAACCAACCCACACGCGAGTAAAAAAATGTGAGAAAACATAGTGTATCTCAGAAAGAAGGAGGTGTGCTATGTTTGATGAGGAAAGAGAAAAGAGTGGCCCAGGCGGACACCCGGAAGCCACTCTTTTCGAGCAGGCGCAAGCTGGCCATCAGGAAAGTGTCAACCTGTTGCTGATGCGCCACGAACGGCTGGTGCATTATGTCATCCGCGACCAGCAGTTATGGGGATTGCCTTATGAAGAGGCTGCACAGGCAGGACGCCAGGGGTTATGGCGGGCGATCCTGCGCTATGATCCACAGCGGGGGACACCCTTTGCCAGCTACGCCTATCGAGCGATTATGCATCACGTTTGGGCGGCTGTCCAGGCTAACCTGGTGGCGATGCGGCGAGAGGTGTGTATGGGGGAGTTGCGGCTGTATGCATACCGGGAAGGGCGCGACCCGGCTGAGGTGAGCCGCTGGGAAGAGGTTCGTCAAAGTCTACATGTTCTCGTGGGACGGCTGTCTGCGCGTTTGCGGTTGGTTATTGTGGCTCGCTATGGGCTGGACGGGCAGGAAGAGCAGACCTTGCAAGCGCTAGGGGCGCAACTGGGGTGTACGGGAGAGTGGGTGCGCCGATTGCAGTGCGAAGCCTTGGTTTGGCTGCGCCAACCGGCTCACAGCCAGGAACTGCGTGAATTACTGTCTTACCATACGCAAGCGCAGTATGAACTGGCGGAGGCGTTGGCTTCAGCCTGGCTGCGGCGCAAAGCAGGGCGGCGCAATGGCTAGCGCAACGCCTGAGCAGACGCGCGGTGGGGAGGCCGAGTGGGTAGCACAGCTAGGTTTTGCACATCTGCAGGCCAAACTGCCCTTGCCCTGGCCAAGGCCGTCCGATACGGCGGCGTGCCCCAAGCTGCGTTTTCGTTCGCACTACCGCTATCTGGGCTGGGAAGAATTGCGCGAGGAAAGCCGGTGGGAAGGGCAGAGTTTGTTTGCCTTGCTGCTGTCCCTGGTGGATTTCAGTCCGTTGCGCGCGGTCTTGGGCGGGCTGATGCACTGGCACAACGACCGGGGTTGGATGCCCTTTGATCCGGTATCGATCTTCCTGCTCAAGTTGTGGCAGCTCGAGAACCGCTGGAACCGCAGCCAGGTGGTAGCCAATATGAGACGACCGGAATACGCTCAGATCGCGGCTCGTATGGGCTTTGCGGGGTGCTATCCAACCGAAGGTGGGTTGCGCTACATCGAGACTTGCCTGGGATGGCAAACGGACCTTCCGAAAATCGAAGTGCCGGGCGAAGATGGACAAGCGGCCGAGGTGGCCGTGCAGCCTCTGAATGTCTTGATCGCCCAATCGATAGACCTTTTGCGCCAGGCTGGATTAGTCCGCGCCGAACTCCACCAGGCGGCCCTGCTGTGCCCGGATGGTATGCTGCATCCAGCCGCTTCCCACAGGGACTGTGCCTCGGTCCAGGAAGCCTGTTACCAGCCAGCTCCCAGGCACTGCGCGGCACGGGAGAAGGGCAAACGGGGTTGTGATTGCAGCCAGAGCGCCTGCCAGCAGGTCTGCCGCTTTGCCACGCCTCGCGACCAGCAGGCGCGTTTCGTCTGGTATAGCGGCTCGAACAGCCGCCCGGACAATCCCAATCAAGCGCTTGTTCCAAGCCAGCAGAAATCTCCTCACGGCAAGGGCGTGTATGGCTATCGCAGCCTGACGCTGCAACTGAGCGATCCCCGCTACCGTTTCAACTTGAGCCTGCTGGCAGACTTCCAGCCAGCCAATCTGCCGGAATTGCCGTTCGCCACCGCCCAACTACTGCAACTTGGCAGCTATTATCCCGACCTGAAGGTTATGGGAGTGTCCGGGGATGCTGCCTTCGGCTGTGAGCCCTTCCTGCACACGGTCTATGCCACCTTGCACGCACGCCGACTGGTTGATCTGCGCGCTCACAAAACCGACCAGGACCCTTCTACCTGGCCAACCCGCGGCTACGACGACAAGGGGCGGCCCTTGTGCCCCTTTGGCTATGGGCTGAGCTCCAATGGCTTCGATGCCGAACATCGCCGTCACAAATGGACTTGTGAGCAAGCCTGCCTGCGAGACAGTACCCCGCGCGTCACCATTCCTGAGGTGACCTACCCGCCCCCAGAGTGCCCCTACCAGGACCCGCAATACCAGCACGGCAAGGTGATCAATGTGGCCGAGCATTTTGCCGATGGCTCTCTGCGTCTCGTGCGCGACCTGCCCGTTGGCAGCCCAAGCTGGAAACGCTTCTACCACCAGGCGCGCAATGCCTCCGAAGCTCGCAACGCCTTCCTCGAAAGCCTGGACCTCAAACGTCTGCCGGTCTATGGCCTGCAGCGCGGCAAGTTCGCCATCTTCCTGGCCGATGTCTGGCGCAATCTCTCCACCCTGGCGCGCTTGATCCGAGAAGCAACCCTGGCAGCGGCCGCTTAGCGCTTCTGCTGGCTCCATCTCGAATGTGAACTGGATGAACCACTCATCCAGCGAATGCAACGCGCCTGCACCACCACGCTTTCTCTTTTTTTCACTGCTCATCTTCCCTAAAATTGCTGAACTCAAAGCTCCCCCGCTTCGCAATCGGCTTTCTGCTTCGAATCACTCAACTGTTTGCATACCCTTTTCGTTCACCAACCCCACATTTGGTCCGTTTTTCTCCCCTTACAAGCCGAACCTGCTTCGAATCCCCTCATGTTGCCATTGATGAAAAATTGGGAAAAACAAAACTCCGTCTTGACCTTTTTGAAGAAATGAGTACGTTGCTGCGCGCCGGTCATTCCCGGCAAATTCAAAAAGGAGTTTGAAATGCCCGCAAAAATCG
>QKGK01000141.1 GCA_003250455.1 Chloroflexota bacterium
TAAAGGCGTGAAAGCCCACTGGGTGCGCAGTCCGGGGAGCATCCAGTTGATGGCCCAAAAGACTACTACCAGTCCTGCCCCCAACCACCCCACCCGCGGGAACCCCAAAAAAGGCTTAAATAAAGCAGGTTTCATCGATCTCTGTCCCTATTGCCAAAATAGCCACACGATAATCACTCCTATCCATAAGGGCAAGATCTCAAATCAGAACCATTGGCCCGTTGAGATTATCTTTACAAGATGTAATCCCTATCAAATAAGGATGCGGCTCATCTATATTAAAGAAAAAAACTGCGAGCTCCCAAGCGGTTGTTCCGGATGCACTTTCCCGTTGCTATCTGCAGCAATCCTAGTTACCGCGGCTGATCATAAAATGAGGAACCACTACCCCAACCATCAGCACGGAGATATAAAAACATACTGCGGCAAATTCCCAAAACCCAATTGCGGCAAAAATCATCCCCAGGGATATCAGGATTGTCAGGCCGGTCATGGAGCGGGTAGCTTCCAGTTTTCTTCCCTGGTATGCCCGGCCAAACGGCCACCAAAGCCAGATCCCCAAAAACATCAACAAAAAAGCAGTGGATAATACCATCCAAAAGAATTGAGTTCCGCCCAGATTCCCCGGCAGTTTCAGCACCATTACCCCACAGGACCCTTTATGCGTCGGATCGCTTCGACTTCCCAATATAATGATCTTTGTCAAAACCAAATGATTATATGCGGCATCTTCAGAGGTAATGTCCCAATATAGCTGCTGCTTCTCCCCTGGGGCTAACGTCAACCGGTCCTCCACCTCCCGCATCCAGAGTAAATGTCCGTAGGAAATATGCGCCTGCACCAGCACTTCATCCTCTTCACTGGTGCGGTTTCTGAACACAGCGCTGACCTGACCGGTTTCAGAAGAATCCATAAATACGGGACAATAAATCGGGCGGATCGTCCCCTTAGATACAATCGAAATATCAAACAACGACGCTTCAAAATCAGCGTAAACTGAGACGCCCACCAGGCCCAAACCAATAACAGCCCCAATCACAAATACCCAAATACTCCACTTCTGCCGGGCAGCGATTTTGCTTGTGTCTCCCCGTTTCATTTCTTCGCGGTCTTCATTAACCGTCGCAGAAACAAATTTCAACGTAAAGCTCCTAGTGGATGCAGTTAATTACAAAACAGAACGAGGTTTCTCGCTCTGATAATGATTTTCCCAAAATGAGATGTCGGCAAAATTCCATCCATAGGCGTGCAAATAAAACTGCCAGATGATTGCTTAATCCATTCCATTGATTATAACATTTTCCCTTCCAGGAGGCTTGCTTACCAATCTACCATTAATCTTCCCCAAACGGTGCAGGCCAATCCAGCACTTAAAAAGAGCATGGACCGCTTCGCAGCCCATGCTCTTTTACGCACAATTTTTGGATTGAATCCATCTATTAATTCTGGGAAACTTTCTTCCGCGGTTTGAAGGAGAATTGCCAACCTGCCTCTCCCCCAACCCGAATATCCCTTCTGAGGAAAACAAGCCACGCGATTAAAAATATCCCAATACTGACACCAACCAGCCCGGCCAGCCATCCCCAGTTGGGATCATTGATGATCTGTGCCCCCTGATAATGCCTCAAGGGAGTCAGGTCAAAGACCGGTTTCATATCCTCATTCAGCTCACTCATCCCCACCAGCAGAAAGTTTCCCACCAGCAGCGCACCGCTCAATCCGCTTGCCAGTCGGGCAGCGGGAAGCACCATGCTCAGCAGGAGGGCTGCTGAACCAAACAGCACCAGAATGCCAAACAAGGGCAGCATCGGGAGGAAAAATTCCCAGGGGGTAAATTCAAAGCCTGCACTTTCCGCCGGAACCACCCAGCCCAGCCAGGCTGCGATCAGCACGATCACAATCGCGGAGATTGCCCCAAACACTCGCCCCCAAAACAGGCCGGAACGGCTGATCGGGTGAGAGATCACCAGGTCGAGGATCCCGGCCTCTTCATCGCCGACAATCAATTTCGCAAAAATGCTTACCGCAAATATCCCCACAATGATCGTCATCAAACTTGAAAAATACGTATCCAGATACCCGACCGGGGAAGCAAATTCTTCCATCGAAGGGAAAAAGGCCATCATTTCCTTGGGGTAGCTTTCCAGCAGCTCCTGCATTTGGTCTCCTAATTCACCTATGGAGCTGTAAAAACTGGACATCATCAGGTCGTATAGCACCAGGCCAATCGACCAGCCGATCAACCCTCCGCGTAATTTTCTGAGTGTATTTTTAAATTCTGCAAACATCTCAGTCCTCCTTCTCGCCGGCATAATATGCCAAAAAGACCTCTTCCAATGATGGGCGTTCCACATTCATATCGGTCACGGTATATTTAGCCAGGCTTTTGATAAATCCGTCCATGCTCCCTTCCACCTGGAAGGTGTACACATCCCGCCGGACGCGCTCGATTTTGTAAACATCGGGCATTCCCGCAAAAGATTGTTCCTCCATCGGGTCTTTGAAGCGCACCCGCACATGCCGGACGTCCATCCGGCCCAACACTTCCGGCTCGGTCTCTTCGATGATCACGCCATCCCGGATGATGGCAACCCGGTCGGCAATCGCTTCCACCTCGTTGATGATATGGGAAGAAAAGAAAATGGTTGACCCCTGCTGGCGGGCTTCCCGCAAAGCACGGTACACTTCCTGCTGCATCAGCGGGTCCAATCCGCTGGTGGGTTCATCCAGGATCAATAACTTTGGCCGGTGCATCAGCGCCTGAACAATCCCCACCTTTTGTTTGTTGCCCTTGGAGAGGTTTTTGATCGCCAGGTTGAGGTCCAGCTCAAACCGGTTGGCCAGTGCCTGCACATGCGACCAGTCTATATTGTTCTTTCGCAGTCCGCCAAAATAATGCAGCGCTTCCGAAACTTTCAGGTTGCCGTCCAGGTTCAATTCACCAGGGAGATATCCAACCAGTTTCCGCACCTCTACCGGGTCCTTT
>QKGK01000144.1 GCA_003250455.1 Chloroflexota bacterium
CACCAGATCGAGACGGGCGGCGTCAAGCTGCTGATAGACCCCTTCCTGACCGGCAATCCCCAGGCGGCCATCACGGCAAAAGAAGCCGACCCGGACTATATCTTCGTCAGCCACGGGCACGGCGACCATATCGGGGACACAGTATATATTGCCAGACGCACCGGCGCACTGGTGATCGCCAATGCCGAGATCTGCGGGTGGCTGGGGAAGAAGGACGCCAACCTCAAAGTCCACGCCCAGCACATCGGCGGGGGCTACCAGCACCCCTTCGGCTACCTCAAGATGACCATCGCCTTCCACGGCTCCGGTCTGCCGGACGGCGCAGAGGGCGGCAACCCGGCTGGGCTGCTGCTGCGCACCAATTCAGGCAAAAAGATCTATATTGCCTGCGATACCGGTTTCTTCGGTGACATGAAATACATCGGCGACGAGGGGCTGGACCTGGCTGTGCTCCCGATCGGGGATAACTTCACCATGGGGCCGGACGATGCCCTTAAAGCCGTTCAACTGCTGCGGCCAAAACATGTGATCCCCAGCCACTACAACACCTGGCCGCCCATCGAACAGGACGGCGATGCCTGGGTGGCGCGCGTCAACGCCGAGACGGAGGCCAAAGCGCAGGTGCTGGCTCCCGGGGCAAGTTTTGAATTTTAATGATGCGTGTAGGGGAGGGTTTCTAAAAACCGAGGGTTTCACCCTTCCCTACATAAAACAAACCCACCACTCTCCCACACAAAACCCTTTGCCCTCCCCGCAAATCCTTAACAAACGGTGAACAAACCGCCCGCGGCACGAAAGAACCCTGCCCCTCACAGCGACTTTTAGGTACAATTCCCTTATTAAATCTTTATTCACCTGGAGTAACCCCATGTTCAAAAGCCTGTCCGACCGCAGAGAAGAAGAAGAAAAAATGAAGCAGGAGGGGCGTCTGCCACCCGGCCAATCGCTGACCCAGAAGTTCCCTGTGCTGCATTACGGCCCGGTGCCGAACTTCAACCCGGCCACCTGGGACCTGCGCGTGTGGGGAGAGGTAGAAGAAGAAGTCCGCTGGACGTGGGACCAGTTCCAGGCACTGCCCACCACCGAGATCAAGATGGACATCCACTGCGTGACCAAGTGGAGCAAGTTCAACACCACCTGGAAGGGTATCTCGGTGAAAACGCTGGCAGACGAAGGGCTGATCAAGCTCAAGCCGGAAGCCAATTATGTTATCCAGCACGCTGAGTATGGCTTCACCGTCAACCTGCCGCTGGAGGTAGTGCTCTCCGACAACTTCCTGCTGGCCACGCACCTCAACGATGAGCCGATCACGCCCGACCACGGCTACCCGCTGCGCGGGGTGGTGGGGTTCATCCCCGGGCGGGAAGACCTGACCACGCCCTACTTCTGGAAAGGGGCCAAATGGCTGCGCGGCCTCGAGTTCCGCGTCACCGACCAGCCGGGATTCTGGGAACAGGCCGGGTATCACAATGAAGCCGATGTATGGAAAGAGCAGCGCTTTGGGCGGTATTAGTTAGATAGTTTACAGTTCACAGTTTACAGTAGACAGTGGATCGCCGTGTGGGAACATGCGGCGGTCTTTTTTTGTACCGGGTGCGTTTGGTGCTATACTCGAATTATTAATATTCATAGAAAAGGATGTTCCGGATGGATTTAGCGATCAGTGTTCAGGGTGTCCGCAAGAATTTTAAGGCGGTTGAAGCCCTGCGGGGTGTAGACCTGCAGGTGCAAGCCGGGCAGGTATTTGGCCTGCTGGGGCCAAATGGCGCAGGCAAGACCACTTTAATCCGCCTGCTGGTGGGGGCGATCAAACCGAGTGAGGGCCAGCTGGCTGTGATGGGGGTTGACCCGATCAAAGAGAAGCGCCAGATGCGCAGGCAAATTGGCTATATGCCTCAAACCCCGGCGCTGTATGACGACCTTTCCCCGCGCGAAAATATCCGTTTTTTTGGCAGAGGACATCACGTCGGCAACCTGGAAAAGAATGTGGACGAAGCGCTTGCATTGGTCGGTTTGGCTGATCGCGCCAACGACCCCGTGCACACCTTCTCCGGAGGGATGCGTCAGCGCGTGTCCCTGGCGTGTGCGCTGGTCAACAAGCCCAAGGTGCTCTTTTTGGATGAGCCCACCGCCGGGATCGACCCGAAGCTGCGGGAGATGTTCTGGGAGCATTTTCACCGCCTGGCTGAGAACGGGACAACCGTCATTTTGAGTACACACCAAATGGATGATGCCATCCACTGCAACAACCTCGCCATCCTGCATCACGGCAGGGTGCTGGCCAACAATACCCCCCGCCAGCTGCTGTGGGAAAACCGGGCGGTCTTGCGGGTCTGGCAGGGTGATAAAGCCGAGGAGCAAACCGTCCTCAATTATCCGCAAGCGCTGCCCGAGCTGCTGCGCCCTTATGGTTTGGGCTCCAATGTCACACGCATTGAGGTCGAAGAAGAGTCGCTGGAGCAGGTCATGCTGCGGCTGGTGAAGCAGTCGGAAGACGCCCAAAGCGGGAAGGAGGCCTAAATGGTTTTCAGTCTGGAACGTGTCTTTGCAGTTGCCGGCCGCTCGCTAAGCCAGATCAGGGAGGACCACCGATTTTTGGGCTTTTCGCTCGTCTTTCCGGCCGTGATCATCTATTTCGTCAATGTGGTTTTGGATGTGTTTGCCGGCCCCACTTTTGACCCGACCGTATATGTGATCCCCTACGGCGCTTTCATCATCCACTTCATCACCTTCATCCTGACGGCCATTGTGGTTGTCCGGGAGCGGACGGCCGGCACCCTGCCGCGTATGTTCATCAGCGGCTATAACCAGGTCGATGTCATTCTGGGGTATCTGATCTCCTACACGGTGCTGGCCTCTGTCCAGAGCCTGATCGTGTTGCTGGAGCTGAACTGGCTGTTCGAGCTTTCGTATTCCTTCGAACGGCTGGCAACCCTGTATCTGGTCATGTGGCTGCTTTCGGTCATCAGCCTGGAGATCGGGAT
>QKGK01000458.1 GCA_003250455.1 Chloroflexota bacterium
GATAAGAGGGGGCATGAAAACAAACCTCTCCTGGAAAAATATTGGCATCTACAGTGGCATCCTCGGCCCCATCGTGATGTGGTTGGGCATGCTGGTCACTGCGCTGGGTTACGTGGGCATTGAAGGGCAGCGCTACAGCATCCTCAACCATTTCGTCTCAGAACTGGGGGAAGTGGGCGTTTCCGGGCTTGCCTGGGTGTTCAACGCCAGTTTGTTCATCGGCGGCATCCTGGCAACTATTTTTATGATCGTGCTTGCCGCCCAGATCGACAGCTGGCTGCGCTATCCCTTAGGGATCATCAGCATCGTAGCAACCCTGAACGGCGCATTAGTCGGAATTTTCCCGATGAACAACCTCCAGCCGCATATCTTTGTGGCGATGAACTTCTTCAACCTGGGGATGTTCATCTCCCTGCTGTATTCCCTGGTGATCCTGTTGAGCAAAAAACACTCTTTCCAATAGTGGCTCGCCATCCCCGGGTTGGTCAATGCCGGATTATTCATCTGGTTCCTCAATTTCCCCTCGGGGGAGGATACGATCAACCAGTTCCAGGAAGGTATGCATGGGATGATCCGCAACCGCCCGGACTTTATGCCCATGGCTCTGCTGGAATGGGCAATGATCCTGGGCATCATCACTTGGGTGTTTTTACTCGGGGGATATTTGTACACCCAGCGCAAAGCGGCTGTTTCTTCTAAGCAGCAGATTTGACTCGCCTGATAAAGCGCCTATAATAAAGAAAACAGGCTTTTACTCTGCAGGTTCAGCTCCTCAACTTCCATTTTCCTTTCCATAAAAAACACACCGGCACGAGCGTGAAGCATTTCGCTGACAGCGGTCTCTTTCGATATTCCTGACAGAACCTGCATGCGGACTGGAGTTGGTATGACCCGGAAAAAATTGTCTACCTGGATCCTGATTGCGCTGGTACTCCTGATACTGCCTTTTAAGCAGGCAGCAGCCCAGGAATCCCCCTTTGTTGAGGAGATATTCCCCCAGCAGGGCAGCCTGGGGACGGTGATCGAGATGCTGGTCAGAGGGGGCGGCTTTGAAAGCGTGCAAGCGCTCAACGGCGTGCTGCTCAACGGGCAGGAGATTCCGGTGCTGGACTGGGCTATTCTCTCGGATGATGTGGTCAAAATCCAGTTATTGATCCCCGAAAATGTCCGGGTCGGAGAAACAGAGATCCGGTTTGTATTTGACGACATTCCCATGGACGCCTTGTTTATCGTCACGGATAGGGAGAACGTCCCCTTTATCCAGGAATTCTCCCCGCAGGAAGGCCAGATCGATACCGAAGTACCGCTTTCCTTCGCCGTTCGCAATTACGATTTGGGTTCCTTTGGCGGCATCACCATCGGCTATGAAGAAATCCCGGTGAACCAGTTATCGGTCAGCGATTCTGGGGAAGCCTGGGAATTTCTGGTCTATCTGCCCACATATCTGCCTCCCGGGGATTCTGTCATCAACCTGTATTTCCAGAACTATACCTTCAGCAATTACTTCTATGTCTACACCCCAGACGGGGAAGAACCGCTCGCTCCCTCCATCTATGGGTACGACCCGAACGAAGCCCAGGTGGACACGGACATTGAGTTCACCCTGGAGGGCTATGTCCTCCCCGAACTGGGAGGTCTGCAGGCAATCCTCATCGGAGATATTGAACTCCCGATCTACTACTATGATTTAAATTCGGATGAAACTGCAGTTGCCGGAAGCTACCTCCCGCCGGAAATCCCGCCGGGAGAGAACAGGATCATCTTTTATTTTGAAAACTACCGCTATGCAGACACCTTTTATGCTTACGCACCGGATAATGACTTGTTAAGTATGCCAGTCCTGAGGTCGATCTCCCCCAAAGCAGCAGATCCGGATTCAGATATCTCCCTGACCCTCAGTGGAGAGAACCTCGACAACCTGGGAGAAATAATCGGGGTGAGGATCGGGCAGTTCTTCCTGCCAATCTCAGATTACTATGTTGAATCCTCCACCAGGGCGGTAGTGGAACTAACCATCCCGGAAGATGTCCCGCAGGGGAACCAGATCATTACCGTCTCGTTCGAGAACGCAGAGATCAGCAATCCCTTCTTCATCAGCACAATTGATAATGGGGGCTGGCCGTCATGGGTACTGCTGATTGGCGGAATTGCCCTATTGGGGTTTGTCGGGGTGGTTGGCGGCGGGATCCTCGTCATCCGGGCAGTCCGGAAAGGCAAAACACCCCGGGAGAAAACCCGCGACGAGCCCCGGAAACCCCGGGCGGATGTGCAGTTCAAAGTTACGGTGGATCACGGCACACAAACGGTCAAACCAGGCGGGCATTCCCTCACGGGGAAGCTCGACATCCGCTTTGAGGTCAGCGGTGACCCGGGAGAGCAGCACATCGAAACTGAAGACGATTCGCTGATTGCGGACGATGAATAATGCTATTCTCCCAAAAAGATTAATGGAGGTTGTATGCAAACCCTGAATGAATTTTTCAATACCCAGCAAAGTTCAACGCAGTGGGCCAACCAGGTGACGAGCCAGGAAACCTTCGGTGGAGCGAAAGAGATCATCGCCCGGGAACTGACCGGGATCGAACTGCCGCCTGCCTTTTATGAAATGCTGATCCTGAAGCTGTGCGAGGCGCTGGACCTAAAAATTGGCAACCTGCTGGTAGCCGGCTGGCGCAAGCACCGCGAGATCATCTCCTACCGGGACAAGGAGAACCCGCCGCAGGGCTACCACACGGTCACCCTGCTGGAGCATACCCTGGTCTCGAAACATGCGCCCACCGTACAGCCGATTGTCAACCAGGTGCCGCTGGCCAAGCTGACCTTTGATGTGCTCCTCGAGCTCACGCTGACCGGAGGCAAGCTGTTCATCCGCGATGGGTCGATCGCCAAAGCCACCACTGGCACCTGGATGGGGAGCGGTTCGGTTGCCTTTGAGGGCATCCCGATCCTGACCAAAGAGACCGCCACCTACGACCTGCC
>QKGK01000097.1 GCA_003250455.1 Chloroflexota bacterium
GGGAAGATCATCGAATCTCTGACCTTTGAATACATTTTCCAGCCAATCACATGCGAATCCGGGCCCCATTTGTTCAGCCTGGAAAGTTCCAAACGGCTCTCTTCGGTCTGCCAGTACTGCCAGGCGTCATCCAGCATCACATGCTTAGCGTTGGGAAAAGAAACCTCGCCGTTTTCATCCAGGATGGCGCCAATATGGTCCAGGTCGGAGTGCGTGATGACCACAAAATCGATCTCGCCCGGGTCAATTTCAAGTTCTTCCAGGGCAGCAAACATCGTCCCGCCAGGCTTTGGGATCCCGGTATCGACCAGGATCGTCTGATCTCCGGTTTTGAACAATAGGTTGTTGATACTGGTCGGGATTTGGTCAGGATTGAATCCTACCTTTTCAGCCGCAGCATCCAGTTCATCCGGTGTGGCATTGACCACCAAATCCCCGGCAGTGGTCATATTATTCACCACTGAGAGCACAAACCCCTCGATGTTCCCCAATTTGAACTTGTAGGTCAGATTTTCCATCCACTTCCTTCTTTCTAAAAAATGTCATATTGCCGCTAAGCAGGCAGGTCGGAGAGCACCGCCCCGATGCGTTCCAGCGCCCGCTGGATATTCTCCACCGAGTTGGCAAACACGATCCGCAGATAGCCTTCCCCATAGCTGCCAAAGGAAGTCCCCGGCAGCAGGGCCACGTTGGCCTTTTCAAGGATCAGGTTAGCCAGATCATCCGAGCCGCGGCTGAAGGACTTAACATTCGGAAACGCATAGATGGCACCCAGGGGCGTGCGGCAGTGCATGCCGGGAATGGCATTCAATCCCGCCACCAGCACATCACGGCGCTTCTGGTAGCTCGCTACCATTTCGTCCACCCAGGTTTGCGGCCCGGTCAGCGCTTCTATGCCTGCGTACTGGGTAAACTCGGCGGTGCATCCAATCGAGTGGGTCAGCAGCAGGGAAACTTTCTTTGCAAGGGCAACGGGCATAATCCCATAACCCAAACGCCACCCGGTCATGGCATACGTTTTGGAGAAACCATCCACGATGATCGTGCGCTCCATCATCCCAGGCAGGGACGCAATGCTGGGCGCCTCCATCTGGTCAAAGACGATGCGCAAATAGATCTCATCGGAAAGCACCCAGATATTGTATTTGTGGGCGGCATCTGCAATATGCTTCAGGCCGTCCAGGCTCATCACCCCACCGGTGGGGTTTCCGGGCGAGTTAAGAATGATCATCCTGGTTTTATCACTGACCAGTTGGTCGAAGGCTTCCAGATCGAAAGAGAATTCTTTTTCCTCCACCAGCGGCACGGGCACGGGAATCCCCCCGGCTACCCGGATCATCGCTTCGTAGGTGGGAAATCCAGGGTCGGGATAAATGACCTCATCCCCGGGGCTGATCACCGCCAGGGCAGGGAAGAACAGGTTCGGCTTTGCGCCCGGGCTGATGATCACCTGGGTGGGGTCAATGCTGATTCCGCGCCGCTTCCCCGCGTCTTCGGCGATTGCTTCGCGCAGGGATTTCACCCCGACCGGCGGAACATAGCGCGTTCTTCCATCTTCAATGGCTTTAATGCCCCGCTGGCTGATATTTTCCGGGGTGTAAAAATCCGGCTCGCCCACTTCCATATGAATAATATCTCTTCCCAGGGCTTCCAGTTCCTTGGCGCGCGCCAACACCTGATAGGCGCCTTCCTCTTTTAAATGTGTGACCCGCTCCGTAAAATTCATTTATCCACCTCCAAATTAGAAATCATACCAGCCATCCATAACCATGATTCAACCATTCAGGAGAACACCAGGAAAGTTGTTTTATTTCTTCTTGCTGTCCTGTTGGTCCCGATCTTCATCCGTGAAGGATACATCTTTACTGAGGTCTGAACGGTATTCGGAAATCCGCGCGGACGCAGAGGACCAAGCCGCGGCAGTTCCTTGCGCATCTTTGCTGAAAGCCATCGCGGATTGGGCACGAATCCCGCTTTGGATCGCGTCTTGAATTGCATCCAAATCCGCGCTAAGGAAAACAAACTGCCAATTTAATTCTTCCTGCTTTTCCTTGATCATTTTCTGAACCTGGTTCTTGTTGAACTCACGGCTGGCGTTCTCCTGACCATCTGTAATGATCACCATGACGACCCGTTTCGGGCGCATTTCTTCATCCAGTTCAGATAAGCCGTGTTCCAAATCATTAATTCCGCGCCCGATCGCATCCAGGAGAGGTGTAGAAGCCCGGGGAACAAACGTCTCACGGCTCAATTCCGGTACCGCTTTAATTTCTCTGAACCGGTGGATAACCTCGTAAGGGTCTTGTGAATCGAATTGCACAAGGGTCAGCGAAGCAGTTCCTGGCTCGCCTTTCTGCTCATTCAGGAATGCGTTAAACCCCCCGATTGTATCGTCACGGATTGATTCCATGGATCCTGTCCGATCTAAAATTACCGCAATATGTGTATAATCCACTTTCATTGAATTCTCCTTTCTCCCAGGCAGATTATTATCCCGCAAGGGGAGATGGTTGGTTTATTTTCCTATTTTAGCACCCCGGACTTCACATCAATAGTCGTTAAGATGCCACACTATTCGTGGATACTACATTTATCTCGGAAAGGGGTTGAGCCATTATAAGGTATACCAACTTAATTCGGATGATCACCTGCTAAATAATGCTTACCTCTGCCCCTTCATAGCTGGTCTCCAGTTCAAATATCCGGGCTTGCAGCCCGGCATCTTCAAATGCCTGCTGCATGGCAGCCCCAATGGCCGGGTCTATCTGGGATGAAAAAGCGATCAATCCCGGGCCTGCACCAGATAACGCCACCGCCGCTGCTCCAGCATCTTTTGCTGCTTCCAATGCGGCCACCGCACCTGGGATCAGCGGGAGACGGTAAGGCTGGTGCAGGCTGTCCTTCATCGCAATCCCCAACAGGGTCAGGTTCCCGGTGCGCAGCGCCTCGGTGACCAGGATCGCCCGGCTGATA
>QKGK01000490.1 GCA_003250455.1 Chloroflexota bacterium
AATAGATATTATTGTCTATATTTTTTCCAAATGAATTTTTCAAAAGGAAATGAACTTGCTTTTGTCCATTTGCGGGGCAAACAAGTAAGAGAGTTGCAATGGGGGTTCTTACTCTTGGAAACCAGTTTTATATAACTCATAATACATTCCCCGTTTCTCCAGCAGCTCCTCATGCTTCCCCTGCTCAACGATCTTCCCATCGTGGATGACCACGATGCGGTCCGCGTTGGTGATGGTGCTCAGGCGGTGCGCGATTACGAAGGAGGTGCGCCCTTCGAATAAGCGCGCCAGCGCGCGCTGGATGATGCCCTCGGTTTGTGTGTCCACCGAGGAAGTGGCTTCGTCCAGGATCAAAATGCGCGGGTCGGCCAGCAGTGCGCGTGCGAACGAGATCAATTGTCGCTGCCCCACGCTCAGCAGCGCGCCACCCTCCTCCACCGGCGAGTGGTAGCCCCGTTTCAGTCCCAGAATGAACGCGTGCGCGCCCACCGCTTCGGCCGCATTAATCACGTCCTCGTCCGTGGCACCTAGCCGTCCGAACAGGATGTTCTCCGCCACCGTCCCGTTGAACAGGAACGGGTCCTGCAGCACGATCCCCATCTGTCGGCGCAGGCTGGCCTGGGTCACCGTCCGCAGGTCGTGGCCGTCCACGCGCACGCAGCCCTCGGTCGGGTCGTGGAAGCGCGCCAGCAGCTTGATGATGGTGGTCTTCCCGGCCCCGGTCTCGCCTACGAAGGCAACCGTCTCCCCGGGCCGGATGTCCAGATCGATATCTTTCAGGACCAAATCAGCCTGAGCGCCCCTGCCCGAAAGGGTGGAGTGCAGCGGGGTCGCATCGTCCACGTAGGGGGAAGGGTCCTGCGCAAACGGATCGCTGTAATAAAAACTGACGTGCTCGAATCGCACCGCGCCCTGAATGGTCTCCATTTCACGGGCATCTTCCGCATCCTTGACCTCTACTTCTGTGTCCATCAAAGTCAGGATGCGCTCCCCACCCGCCATGGTCGACTGCAACACGTCGTAACGCCGCGACAGGTCACGGATGGGGTCGAAGAAGCGCTCAATGTAGAGCACGAAGGCCACCAGCACCCCGGCCGTGATCGACTCGCCCACCTGTGCCTGCGCCCCAGGTGCAGGCAGCACCGCCGTTCCACCCAGGTAGACCACCGCCGCCGTCGCCAGCGCGCCCAGCACGTCCACCGCCGGGAGGAAGGAGGCTGCCACCTTCGCCGCGCGGATCAGGGTCTGTAAATGATAGCGGTTGGTGTAATCGCGGTAATTGGCGTAATTGTACGCCTGCCTGGAAAAAGCCTGCACCACGCGGATTCCGTTGATGTTCTCAGCCAGCACCGAATTGACCCACGAGATGGCCGCCCGTACCCGTCGATATGCGACCCGCGCCCGGCTGCGGTACAGACGCGTGACCACCAGCATGACCGGCAGGGCAATGAAGGTCAGCAGGGAGAGCTTGACGTCCAGGGCCAGCATAGCGACGATGATGCCCACCAACGCGAACAGATCGCGCCCGATAGCCAATACAGCCCAGATAATGAACTGGCGCAGGTTCTCCACATCGTTGATCACGCGGGTAATAACGCGCCCCACCGAGTAGCGTGAGTAGAAGCTAAGCGAAAGGTTCTGCAAGCGCTCGAACATCTCCTTGCGCAAGTCGTAGATGACCGATTGTCCGACGCGCGCCATGATGTTGACGCGCGTGAAGATGAACAGCCAGCGCAAAATTGCCAATCCAAGATACAGCAGCACTACATTTCTGAGTGCGGCCGGATTTCCGGCTACCAGACCATCGTCAATCGCGATTTTGACCAGGTAGGGCCCGACCACGGCAGAACCGGTGGCGACAAGCATCAGGATCAGAGATAACACCATTTGCCATTTATACGGCCCGACAAATGCGAACAGGCGCCGCGCGATCGCCGGGTCGATGGGACGATCGTACATCTCCTCGGATTGGGTTACGTAAGCGGGGGGAACGATGGTTGCTTGTTGAGTCATAAGTTATTTTCGTCCTGCCTGCAAAGTAGCTTTTGAAACGCGCCCTTCGACTTCGCCGCAAAAAACATGCGGCTCCGCTCAGGGAGGATTATCCAAATCCCTGGAACTGGATTTCGGCCTCGCAACCCGCACAGGCTGCATTTCCTGCATCTCATCCGCGAAACGGTCATGGTCTTTCAACTGCAAATCATAGATCTCGCGGTACAAGCCGCCTTCCTTCAGCAACTCAGCATGTCTGCCCTGCTGCACGATGCGACCCTTATCCATCACCAGGATCAGGTCTGCCCGGCGGACGGTGCTCAAGCGGTGCGCGATCACAAAGGTGGTACGGCCTTCCATCAATTTATCCAACGCTTCCTGGATGAGTTTCTCCGTCTGTGTGTCCACGCTGGAGAGCGAGTCGTCCAGGATCAGGATGCGCGGGTCCATCAGCAGGGCGCGCGCAATGGCCACACGCTGGCGTTGTCCGCCGGAGAGGGTGATGCCGCGTTCACCGACCACGGTCTCGTAGCCTTCGGGCAGATCCGTTATGAAATCGTGAGCCTGAGCGGCTTTGGCAGCGGCGATGATCTCCTCGTCTGTCGCATCCGGGCGACCGTAGGCGATGTTCTCGCGAATACTTTCCGAGAACAGTAATGATGTCTGCAGCACGATGCCGATCTGTTTACGCAGGCTGACCAGGTCCAGCGTGCGGACGTCATACCCATCCACCAACACCGACCCCTGCCTCACGTCGTAGAAGCGCGGGATCAGGTTGACGAGGCTGGTCTTACCGGATCCGGTGGGGCCGATCAGGGCGATGAGTCGATTGGGTTGGATGTGCAAGTTCACGTCCGCGAGCGAAGCGTTTTTCTCGTCCTGGTAAATCAGGGTCACGTCCCGGAACTCCACCTCGCCTCGCATTTTGGACAATTGGACTGCCTCCGTTGGGGAGGCGATTTCCGGCTCCGTATCCAG
>QKGK01000383.1 GCA_003250455.1 Chloroflexota bacterium
ATTGGGCTATTTTATTGGCAAACTAGGGAGAAAGAACACCAGTGCAATAGTGGTTGAAGAAGTTGAAATACCCAGCGATTATCACGGGATCCTGTATATAAAGTTTGATACTGGCAATGCGTGGAAATTGTCTTTAGCCAAAGAATTACGTGAAGCCGGTTTTAAATTTGATGCAAACAAAGTATTTTAAACATCTAACAAGCGCTATAACTAAAAAATCCCCATGAGCAACCACTCATGGGGATTTATTGCTATTTCTACCTGGTCTAGTTGTTCAAAGCGCCCTGGTTGATCCAGTCCAGGATGATCTGGGTCTGGGCAGGGGTGAGCTTGGGGCCGCGCTTGGGCATCTTCTGCTCGATGAGCAGTTGGGCCATCAGGCTGTTGTCTGCATCCCCCGGAACCACCACAGCGCCGTCTTTGCCGCCTGCCATCATCTGGTCATAGGAGAGCAGTTCCAATTTACCTTCGGTGCGTTGTCCACCATGGCACTGGATGCAGCGGCTGTCAAAAATGGGCATCACGTCTCCGGCAAAGCTGACCCCTGCAGCGCTGGTATCCTCTACAGGCTGCTCCTCGGCAGGGGCTTCTGTGGGCGACTGGTCTTCTGTTGTGTTTTCGGCAGGAGCCGTATTCTGCGTGTCGGTAGTGTTGTTTGCAACCTCTGCCGGTTGGTTCGATGTGGAAGTATCGGCCGTATTGCCGCCTGTGCTGCAAGCACTCAACACGAAAACGAGCACCAAAATGCTGATCAGCGCTACACGCACGGGTCTTGTCATTCCTTGAAGTTTCATATTATCTCCTTATGATGTTGATTTGTTTGGTATCGATAATTGCTAAAATCCATACAGGATCACGCCGCCCAAAAACGCCAGCGTGAGGGCCAAAACAAAACTGGCGATGTACCCCAAAACATACAGCGTTTTCCCGCCAGATTCGATCACCGCGGGGTTTCTCCAGCGCACGATGACGGTAGCTGATGAAATGACCAGCAGAGTACTGGCCAGGATGATCTTGACCCCGGCATTGGGAGCTTCTCCCCCATAGCTGAGGTTGTTGTCATACATCCCGGTAAGGCCTGCCGCAATGGTCCCTAGCACGGTCAGCACCAGGTTGGCAAAGGCCATTTTTTCAAAACCGGCGTCCTTTTTCCACAGAGCCAGCAGAATGAACAGGGTCGCCGCCCCACTGAGAGCGATCGGGAAATGCACCAACATCGGGTGAAGCGGGTGCAATTCGGTCAAGGCACGTATCAATCGGTCTATAAAATCCATAAACACCTCCATAGTTTTTATTCAGACAACAATTATCTGAATTCTATTACTTTCCAATTGTGAAGGATTGCTGCCCTTACTGATACTATACGGATGTTTCCCCGCTTTGGATTGAAATTGCATCTTTATTGGCGGGAATTCAGCTAATGTGCAACGTATTTGAGCAGGCCGCTTATGGTATAGTAATTTACATTCACTTGTTTATTTAAGGAGCATTCGTTGAGCAAAGAAGCACGTGCTGAATCCCAGCCCGAAGACCTTTTGGAAACCCTGGCAAAGAAACATAAATCTCTGCATGAGGGCGGCGGCGAGGACAGGATCGCTGCGCAGCATGCAAAAGGCAAGCTCACCGCCCGCGAGCGCATCGCGCTGCTTCTGGACGCCGGCACCTTCCAGGAGGTGAATCCCTTCTGGACCCAGCGCCATACGGACTTTGACCTGTCGGTAATACAGGTGCCCGGAGACGGGGTCGTGACCGGATTCGGCAAGATCAACGGGCGGATGGTGTGCGTGTATGCCCAGGATTTCACTGTGATGGGCGGATCGTTCTCCGAGGTGCAGGGGCACAAGGTCGCAAGGATCATGGATTTGGCCATGGATGCCAGAGTGCCGGTGATCGGGCTGATGGACTCAGTCGGGGCGCGCATCCAGGAGGGGGTGTACAGCATGGCGGCTTTTTCGGAGCTGTTCTTCCGCAATACGATCGCCTCCGGGGTGATCCCGCAAATCAGCGTAATTTTGGGGCCATGTGCAGGCGGTTCGGTGTATTCCCCTGCCCTGACCGACTTCATCATCATGACAGAGGGGACAAGCCACATGTTCGTCAACGGGCCGAAGGTGGTCGAGTCGATGACCGGCGAAAAGTCCGACAAGGATACCCTTGGAGGGGTCGAACTGCACACCACACGCAGTGGCGTGGCGCACTTCTCGGCGGCCAGCGAACCGGAAGCCTTATCCCTGGCCCGTAAATTATTCGACTACCTGCCCCTCAACAATGCTGAAGCGCCCCCGGAACTCCCTCCCACGGACAACCTGCAGCGGGCGGACACATCCCTGAATACGCTGGTGCCCACTGATCCAAACCAACCTTATGACATGCGGGAGATCCTGACCAGGGTGTTCGACCCGGGCACCATCCTTGAAGTGCAGGCGCAATTCGCTCGCAGCGCGGTCGTGGGGTTTGCCCGCCTGAACGGACAGGTAGTTGGCCTGGTCGCCAACCAACCGAACCACCTTAACGGGATGATCGACATTGACGCGGCGGACAAGATCGCCCGCTTCGTACGCTTCTGCGATGCCTTCAACATCCCGCTGTTTACTTTCATTGATACACCCGGCTTCCTGCCCGGTGTGGCGCAGGAGGAGGAAGGGCTGATCCGACACGGGGCCAAGATTGCATACGCCTTTTCGGAAGCGACTGTGCCCAAGATCACCGTTGTGGTGCGCAAAGCCTACGGCGGGTCTTACATTGTGATGAGCAGCAAGTACCTGCGCACCGACCTGGTGCTGGCCTGGCCGACTGCCGAGGTCGCCGTGATGGGCGCCGAAGGGGCGGTCAAAATCCTGTATGCCAGGGAAATTCAGCAGGCGAAAGACGGCGAAGGTGTCCGGGCAAAGCTGGAAAAGGAATACCGGGATAAATTTGCAAACCCGTACGTCTCAGCGGCCAGCGGAAATATCGACAGAAACGCGCTCGCGCCTGATCGGGGCGATGGAACTTCTCCGGGATAAGCGCGGCAGTCTTCCGGCAAAAAAACACGGCAATATCCCTTTGTAAGTAAATTGAACATCAGTGTATGGCATTCTCAAAGCTGCTCAATTTATTTGAAAAACTGGCATAGAGATTGCTTCACTGAATAAAAGCAAT
>QKGK01000155.1 GCA_003250455.1 Chloroflexota bacterium
CTATAATTCTTTCTATGCGTACTTTTATTATCATCTGGCTGGGGCAAATTATCTCGATCATCGGGTCGGGTCTGACCAATTTTGTGCTTGGAGTGTGGATCTTTGAGCAGACTGGCGAAGCGACTCCCTTTGTGCTTATCGCCCTGTTTGCTTCGCTGCCGACTGTGGCGCTCAGCCCGATTGCCGGAGCGCTGGTGGACCGATGGAACCGCCGCCTGGTAATGATCTTCAGCGATGTTGGATCAGCCATCACGACGCTGGTGGTCTTCATTCTCTTCGCCACGGGTCAATTGCAGGTCTGGCATATTATTGTCAGGGCATTGTTCGATTCTGCGTTTGCCGCCTTCCAGAGCCCGGCTTATACCTCCTCCGTCACGCTGATGGTGCCTAAAGAGCAGTATTCCCGCACCAGTGCCATGATCCAGACCGGGCAGTCCGTCAGCGGGATCGTTTCCCCCCTGATCGCCGGATTTTTGTTCGCTTTCATCGGCGTGAATGGCGTCATCCTGGTGGATTTCGCTACCTTCTTTTTTGCCATTGGCACGCTGCTGTTTGTACAAATTCCGCAGCCCACCAGCAGCCAGCCAGATCAGCAGGGCAGCACGCTGCGCCGGGATATCGCTTTTGGCTTCCGGTTTCTGAAAGAGCGTCCTGGCCTGTTTGGGCTGGCGATCTTCATTGCCATGATCAACCTGGTGATCAGCTCGGTGACGGTGCTGTCCACGCCAATGATCCTTTCATTTACGGACGCCAAAGCCCTCGGCAGCATTCAGAGCGTTTCCAGCATTGGGCTGTTCCTCGGCGGGGTGCTGGTCAGCGCATGGGGAGGCACCAAACGAAAAATGCACGGCATCTACCTGGGTGTGCTGGTCAGCGGGTTGGGGTTGGCCCTGACCGGTGTGCAGCAGACCGCTGTCTGGATTGGGGCGGGGATGTTTGTCTTTCTGTTTCCCATCACGCTGGTGAACGCCTCTATCCGGGCGATCACGCAGACCAAGATCCCGCCAGATCTCCAGGGGCGCATCTTCTCGATCATTTTCATGTTGGCGCGGGCAAGTGTGCCTGTGGGGTATTTGCTGGCCGGCCCGCTGGCAGATAAAGTCTTCGAACCGTGGATGGCCTCAGGTGGCTTGCTGGCGAACTCGATGGGGCAGATCATCGGTATTGGCCCAGGCCGCGGCATTGGTCTGATGTTCATCATTGCCGGGGTAAGCATGTGGTTTTCCACCCTGGTGATGTATCTATACCCCCGCCTGCGTCTTGTGGAGGATGAGCTGCCAGACATGGTGCCTGACACCGTGGAGGAGTGACTTGCTGATTCTACTCTCCGGCGTCATGTGCTGATCGTGATCCTGGTGTTGTACTATCCGCCTAGCTTTATCCGCCTAGCTTCTCGACAATTTTAGCAATTCGCCGCTCACGCGTTGCCTGTTGTTTTGCTTCAGTCACCTGGCGGACATATTCCTTCTTAGTGGATGGAGCTGAGTTCTCAAATGCCTCCAGGACGTTTGCCGCGCTCAACGCTTCTTTCAAATCCGCAGGGATTTCAACAGTACGGGGTTCCAGATCAAGTTCCAGGGTGATCTCGACCTCATCGCCGCCTTGCAAACCTGATGCTTCCCGGTGAGCCGAGCTGAAACTGATCAGATATTTCCCACCCATTACCGCCACGGCACTGCGATACGTATAGTCCTGATTAACGGTCACCCGCACCAGCGGCCGCTTGCCTGAACCAAGTGCTTCCAAAACTTCTTCCGGCACCGGGATACCGGTATTGTTTCCCATTTGCCAAATCTTCGCCTGATAAGTAATCTGCTTGGTCATTATTTCTCTCCTGGTTTCCTGAGTAAGAAGAGTTAATTTATCTAATAGAACGTATATTCTAACACAAATGAGTGGTTTCAGCTATATTACCCGTCTCAACTTGGGACAAAAACCCCTGGAACAAGGGAGTAAGAAATTTGCAGTAAACCCTAATCCGGGCAGGCGCTATTGTGATTGAGGTATAAATTCCCGAAAGGCGTTTCCGTCAGGAATTCGATATCCAGCTGCTCGAGAAATCCCGGGGCGACATCATCCACATAATCCGGTTCCAGCAAGATATATTTCCCGATCAGGTCTGCCGGGGCTGTGTCTGCCCAATTGAGGATCGAGTTATAGCCGAATCCCGGTGTCAGCCCGATGAACGAATTGGGCGCATCTTCATACTGGCTGCCATGCCTGCTGAACTCCAGGGTGTTGCACCACCTGTCCTGCCCCGGCTGGAAAACAAGATAGTCCTCCACGGCGCGGGAAAACGCCTCCACCTCTGCGGTGAACCCGGCAGGATCCTGCCCGTGGGAAAAATCCAGATAGGCGTAAGTGCCACCGGGGAAGACCAGCAGCACCATGCCGGCCAGCATCACCGCCAGGAGTACCCGTTTCGGCCTGGCAAACAGCAATAACAGTAGGGAAAGCAGCACGTGCGGCGCCCAGATGCGGTAATCGTTCCAGGAGCGCACGTAATAGAGGGTCATGTTGAGCGCAAAGATGCCCAGGATGTTGGCGGCGCTCACCAGGGTGAGCAGCGTATTGCTGTCCGGGTTTTTATAATTCTTTTTTTCTGCGAACCGGGCCAGGAAGGGGATGGCTGCCATCACCAGCAATACCATCTGGGCGCGGAAGACCATGATCCAGTTGCCTTTGCGTTCCACCAGCCCGGCGAAGTTGCTGAGAATGTTGTTGATGACCATCTGCACCCCGCCGGAGAAGCTCTCTTTGAAGGCGGCGGAAATGCGGAAGCGGATATCCGCCGGGTAGGGGGCCCACAGCAGGTCAGCGGACACAAAGGCCGCCGCTGCCAGCACGACAATCACCCCCAGCAGGCGGAACACCTGCTTTTTCTCCAGGCGATAGCTGGCGACGATCAGCACCGGGAGATACAGGATCAGCCAGCTGTAGCGGAAG
>QKGK01000147.1 GCA_003250455.1 Chloroflexota bacterium
CAGGGGGTGATCATCGGGACGATTGTCGGCATTGGCGTAACTGCCTGGAAAGGGAATCCCTATTTGGGTATAGTTCTAGGGTTAGCTCTGGTAGGCAATATGGTGCTGGCTGGCATCGTCGGCACGCTCGCCCCTTTGGTGCTCAGAGCAATTGGCCTGGACCCGGCAATGGCCTCCACCGTATTGGTCACCGCTGTAACCGACAGCCTCGGATTCTTCATTTTCCTTTCTCTGGCCAAGTTATTCCTGCCAAATTTGATATAACCAATGCCCGAAGAATTTTCCAAAGCGAATATTCCGCGCATAGCCCAATGGCTGCAGCGCTTATTACAAATATTTTTTGACCTTCTCTACCACCAGTTTGCCTGGACATATGACCTGGTCTCCTGGGTTGTTTCCTGGGGGCAGTGGCAAACATGGATTCAGCAATCACTTCCTTACCTTAGGGAAGACCCCGTTCTGGAATTGGGCAGCGGTCCTGGGCACCTGCTCCTCAAAGGGCTTGAGGCGGGAAAACACATGGTTGGATTGGATTTCAGCCCCCAGATGTTGACGATTGCCAGGAACAGGCTCTCAAGATCGGGTTTCACCCCCCTACTCACTCGGGGAGATGGACGTTTTCTGCCGTACCCATCCGGACATTTTAAAAGAGTGGTTGCCACCTTCCCAACGGAATACATCATTACTTCACAAACCCTGGAAGAAATCCGCCGCGTCCTCGGCGATTCCGGGGAATTCATTTGCGTCCCCATGGCATGGATCAATGAAAAAGGGGGGATCTACCGCTTATTGGGATGGTTGTTTCGCACCACCGGCCAGAGCAGAGACCTCAACCAACTGCATCTGGACAAATCCATCAAGCTGTTCAGCCAGGCCGGTTTCGACCTTAAATGGGAGGTCATCCCGCTCAAACATAGTAGTGTCCTGCTCCTTAGGGCCACCAAACAAGCTAACGCCGCTGAAAATTAATTTCTGGTAAAATCACATTTGTGGAACTTCAAATCGGTGTTGCCAAGATCAACAAATATGCCTCATCTGAAAGCGGGGACACGTTAGAGGTTGTGGAGCGACCCAACGGCGGCCTATCTGTGGTGCTGGCGGATGGGCAGCGTTCCGGCCGCAGCGCCAAACGTATCTCCAACATTGTGGTCCGCAAAGTAGTCTCGCTGCTGGCAGAAGGTGTACGCGATGGCCCCGCAGCTCGGGCAGCATCTGATTATCTCTACGCCATGCGCGGCGGCAAGGTGGTCTCCACACTGAATATCCTTTCGGTCGACCTGGAATCCTACTCCCTGGTGATCTCACGGAACAACCCTACCCCGATCTATTACATCAAAAACAACAAAAGCAAAGTTCTCGATGAACCCAGCACACCGGTTGGGGTCTACCGCAATACCAAGCCGATTATTACAGAATTACCTCTCCAGGCTGGGTTAACCGTGATCGCTTTTACGGATGGCATGGTCACTGCGGGAGAAAGAAAAGCGACCAAAATCGATATTCAAAAGGAATTAATCGAATGCGTCGGGCAGGAATGCAGCGCCCAGCAGATCGCAGACCATATGATCGCTCTGGCCCTCGAACTGGACGATAACCGCCCCATTGATGACACCAGTGTCGTCGTGCTCCATGTTACCCCAAACAGGGGAGACATTGTACGGCGTATGACTGTCAGCCTCCCCTTAAAATGAGCATATCACAACGGCTAAGAATGAAAAAGATCCGGGCTGCCTGGCGCGATTCTCTCATCCTTTTGAGAGAATTCTCCTGGCCTTTGATTCTTTTCTTTTTGGTGGTTTTGGGAGGGGGAATACTGTATTTTAAATTCAGCCAGCAGCTTGGGGAGCCGGTAGACAGCCTTGCCGAAGCCATTTATCTGGTTCTGGGGCTGATGTTCCTGCAACCAACCGTCGACTTCCCCCATGATTGGCATTTGCAAATCTTTTTCTTTGCAATTCCATTGTTAGGGATCACCGCAATTGCCCAGGGTGTAGTCGAGTTTTCTGCATTATTTTTTGATCGCCGGCAGCGGTCCAAGGAGTGGGAGATGGCAGTAGCTTCTACCTTCAATCAACATATCATCCTCGTTGGGTTGGGTCACCTGGGTTTTCAGGCTGTAAAGAACCTGATTGCCATGGATCAGGATGTTGTCATTATCGAACTAGACCCGGATGCAGAACTATTTTCCGAGGTGCAAGCGCTGGGCGCTCCCGTGATAGCTGGCGATGCCAATAAAAACACCACACTGATTCAGGCTGGTATTCAAAAAGCCAAAACGCTAGTGCTCGCCACCCAGAACGACCAGCTCAACATGCAGATTGCTATCAAAGCAAAGGCACTCAATCCTGACCTCGAAATAGTCATCCGCATATTTGACCAGCAATTTGCCAGTGCAATTCAAAGCCAGTTTAATTTCACGGCGCTCAGTTCCTCGGTGATCTCTGCCCCCCAGTTTGCTGGCGCGGCTGCAGGTCTGGAATTGACCCGTCCGATCACCATGGAAGGTGAAAGCTACAGCCTGGCGAAAATGCAGATAAAACCTGCCTCAAAGCTTAATGGGATCACTGCCGAGGAACTGGAGCAGAAATATGATGTCAGCCTGGTCGTGATTCACCATAATGGTGAAGCAGAAAGCCACCCCCATCCAGACAGCAGGATTACCGCGGGAGACACGATTATTGTCCTGTCTGTTCCCGATCAAATTAAAGGTTTGGTAAAGGCAAACAATGGATGAGGTTCATAAACCGATTGTTGGGTTGGTAGGCCCGTGTAAATCGGGGAAAACCTTGTTGAAACGCGGTCTGACATCCCTGGGATATCCGGTCAAACATATTGCCCAGGAACATTCCTACGTCCAGGAGATGTGGCAAAAGATCGCCAAACCAGACGTGCTCATTTATTTGGCCGTTTCTTTCCCTGTCACCCTCCAGCGCTCCAGCTTGCAGTGGCATCAAGGCGAATATGACGAACAGCTGCGCCGGTTAACCCATGCCCGCAACCATGCCGATATCATCATCCATACAGACGAGCTTAACCCCCAGCAAGTGCTCGCCCAGGCTGTACAATTTCTAAATTCTCTTGAGGAAAATTAGCCGCCAAGCAAGCGGGCAATCTGCTCCGGGAAGAACAGCATCACCAGAGCAGCAAGCGCTAAAAACGGGGCATAAGGCATGGCAGCAAACGCCCTGAACCTGCGGATCACCAAAGAAATGACGATAAACAGGATGCTCACGAAGCCAGCAATAAAGATCGCAAACAGCAAACCCAGAACGATTGGCGGGTAACCGAGGAACAGCCCAACCACTCCCGACATATTCACATCGCCATAACCGAGCGCCACCTCATCTATCCGCTCATCCCGTTTCCGGTTAACCCAGTTCATGAAGATTTCCCCAAACTTGTAAAGCAGGAACATCACCGAAAAGCCAACCGCGCCCCCCAACAGCGTGACCCAAGGACCACGCAAATACACCCCTACCAGCGCCCCTAACACCGCTCCGGCAATCGAGATCGGGTGCAGCACTACCCGGAACTCCACATCCATCACGATAACAATACCAAAATAAATTATAACAGGAACCCCCCACCACAATTCCACCCTGTCAGGTCGGTCAAACCATAACCAGAATGCCAGGAGAATATAGATCGCTTCGACCAGCAGCACTCTTATTTTATGCGCCAGCGGCAATGTCCGCACGCTGAACGGCCAGGAAAGGTATTTCACCCATCCGGCCAGATGAAGTTCTTTTACAGTGTAATCCCCCAGGAATTGCCGGCGGACATAATACCAGTCTGAAACAAAATTTACGGCCGCACCGGCAGCATATCCAAACACAATGATGAGGATGTATTGTAAAATGATTGCCATAAGATTATTATATCAGTTGGGTACAAATTGACGGTACAATAGCGTTATCGTTTTGAATCATCATGCACAAGGACTAATGGCCGCCTCCACCAAGATCAGCCGGGGGCAGTTCAACCAAGGAGATACTATATGGATAGATTCATCATCGAGGGACAAAATGTACTAAAAGGGGAAATAATTCCTTCAGGCAATAAGAATGCCGCACTCCCATTGTTAGCAGCCTGTTTACTCACAGAAGAACCCGTCATCTTGCACAATGTCCCGGAGATCAAGGATGTGCAAACCATGCGCAATTTGCTCCTTACACTTGGGATGGAAATTACCGAGATCGGTCCAAACTCGCTGCGGATCAACGCAAAAAACATAAGCACCGCCAATCTGGACCCCAATATCCTAAAAAGGATTCGCGCCTCCATCCTGCTGGCAGGCCCAATGACGGCCCGCATCGGCGATCTTGATCTTTCTCCCCCCGGGGGTGATGTCATCGGCCGGCGTCGGGTGGACACACACATCCTGGCGCTGCGCGCCCTGGGAGCGCACGCCGCCTACGAGATCGACAAAAAGGTTTTTCATTTTTCAGCACCTAATGGACTCACCGGTGCAAATATCCTGCTGGACGAAGCCAGCGTGACCGGGACAGAAAATGCCATCATGGCTGCTGTCCTCGCAAAAGGGGATACCGTCTTGCGCAATGCTGCATCAGAGCCACATATCCAGGATTTATGTCATTTTCTCAACTGCCTGGGGGCAAAAATCGAGAATATTGGCTCGAACACATTGCATATTACCGGTGTCAGCTCTCTGAGCGGCGGAGAATACACTGTTGGACCGGACTACCTGGAAGTGGTCAGCTATGTTGGCGCCGCGGTGGTCACCGGCGGCGAGGTGCGCATCAAAAATTCCGGACGGCAGCACCTCGATATGATCCGGCTGGTCTTCAACCGGCTGGGCTATGATTGGACGTATGAGGGGGATGACCTGATCGTCCCCGCAGACCAGAACAAGAAAATTGAACCCGACCTGGGCAATGCCATCCCCGAGATCAGCGTGATGCCCTGGCCGGCTTTCCCCACGGACCTGATGAGCATTGCTATTGTGGCCGCTACACAATCTGCAGGCAGCGTGCTCTTCCACGACTGGATGTACCCCAGTCGTATGTACTTTACCGACAAGTTGGTCGGGATGGGTGCCCAGATCGTCCTGTGCGACCCCCATCGGGCTATCATACAGGGACCAACTACCCTGATTGGAGAAAACCTGGAAAGCCCGGATATCCGCGCTGGAATGGCCCTGGTACTGGCGGCCCTGACCGCCAAAGGAACCTCGATCATCCGCAATGTCAACCAGATCGACCGCGGTTACGAAAGAGTGGAAGAAAAATTAACTGCTTTGGGTGCAAATATCAGGCGGGAAAAAGGCGATTAGCCTGTTATTGAATATACAAAATCCTTAAATAGAAAATAGCCCCGGAATCCGGGGCTATTTACATTCAGGAATGAATCTTATATTAGTTAGCGGAGGATTTTTCTTCTTTGGTAAGGTTCATGAACTGCTCAAAAAGATCACGCAAGATCGGCTCGGGTAAAGCGCCTACTTGGCGGTGGATCAATTTGCCGTTATTCACGAAGATCATTGTCGGGATCCCCTGAACGCCAAACTGCATGGCGTACTGGTTCTCATCATCCGTATTGACTTTGGCGATCACAACTTCACCAGCATATTCATTGGCGAGTTTATCCAAAATTGGGGCGACCATTTTACAAGGACCACACCACGGGGCCCAAAAGTCTACCACTACGGGTAATTCATTCTTGAGGACTTTTTCTTCAAATTCAGCGTCCGTTACGTGGATCGGTTCGTTTAACATATTGTTCTCCTAGTCGTGTCTGTGTAATATACAGCATAGACCATTATATCAACGAATTCCTTACCTTATAATGCGAACAATTTCCCAAATTAAGGCGCAAACGTCACATCGGCAGGCATCCCTGGTTTCAGGCTGCCGTCTTTATCCGCAACGGATAGCTCAATGGCAAATACGGTCGTCCGGCGGTCCTCTTCTGTTTGGACATTCCGCGGGGTGTACTCCGCCTGGTCTGCAATCCGGGTAACCGTAGCAGAAAACACTTTATCCGGGAAGGAATCTACCTTAACATCGGCAGAATCACCCAAAGAAATCGCGCCGTACTGCTCCTCCGGAATATAAACGGTGATCGTGAGGTCGTCCAGCTTCCCAACGGTGACAGCGGTGATCCCGGCCTGCACCAATTCGCCTACCTGCACAGTTTTTACCAGGACCACTCCAGCGACATCCGTCTTGACAACCAGCTTTTCCACTTGCAGTTCAACGAGATCGAGGTTCGCTTGCGCCTGGGCAACAGCTTTTTCAGCGGCTGTAGCACCAGCCTTTGCCTGGTTGACGGCTGCATCCGCCTGGGTGACCATCAGATCGGCCTGAGAGACACCCAGGGAAGCCGCACGCACCTCGAGGGAGTCTTCACCGGTTTGCAGCTCATAGAGCTTTGTAAGGGCCAACTGGTAGCGCTCATTGGCCACCACCACCCTGGCTCGCGCTTCAAGAAGGTCTTGTGCCCCGACATCAGAGAGGGTGGAGTCATACTCTGCCTGAGCGCTTTCCAGTTCCGCCTTGGCGGAATCGTATAGGCTGGTCACATAATCTGTGATGGCAATCCGGCCGTCATTTTCTACCTGACGGTCCTTCAATTCCTGCGCCACTGCAAAAGCAGCCTGTGCGGCAGCCAAACGCTCCTCAACAGCGGTGATATCCGCATTGCTGACATCATTCAGCACATCCGCCAGATTTTCCCGCTCGATCTCCAGATCATTTTTCGCCTCATCAATTTCCTTTTGAATAGCGTCTATTTCTTCAGAGCGATCAAAATACCAGGAAGGCAAATCCACCTCAGTGGAAGTGGTGCCATTCCATGCATTTTCTCTGGCAGGGATTTCCTGCATCCGGCTGGTCTGGAAGGTCATCTCCTCCTGGAGTTGCGCCAGTTCCAAATTCAGGTTCGCCAGCTCCTGGTTCGCCTCTGCCGCAGTCACACCTGCGTTTGCCGAATCCAATCCCGCCTGAGCTGCTTCCAAAGCCGCCAAAGCCTGATCGTGCTGTGCGGTGAGGATCTCGTTATCCAGGCGAAAAAGCTCATCCCCAGCCTGGACTTCGTCCCCCTCGCTGACAAACACCTCCGCGACCTTGCCCGAAACTTCAGGCGCAACCGAAACTTCCACCGCTTCCACATTGCCGGATCCCTCGATCACATCCGATGAAGTGGTTGTAACTGCATCACACCCGGTGAAGACAAGACCTGCCAAGAGCAGAGCGACCACCCAAATATACTTTCTGATCTTCATTGTTGCTTCCTCCAATTCCATTCCGTAGAATTATTTCTGTTGAATCACGCTATTCCCGTTTTTACGAACAGATGCAATAAACACATCCTCTAATGAGGGTTCGATCATCGTTGTATGCTTGACAGCAATCTGATTCTTTTGTAGGAATTTTTTTACATTTTTCTCGATCTTCGGGTCACTGCTGAACACATGCACAAAAGACCCATAAAGTTCAACATCGTCAGCCTTGATTTCCCCGGATTCCACCGCCAGCTGGATTGCGCGCATCGCCTCTGTTGGGTTTTCCGGGGCCAGTTCCAACACCGGGGCAGAAAACGTGTTGTCTTTGATCTCTCCAGGAGCGCCATACGCGATCAGCTGCCCATTAAGGATAAAGCCCAACCGCTGACAATGCTCTGCCTCATCCATATAGTGCGTGGTGACGAAAACGGTCACATCCTGCTTTACCAATTCGTAGAGCAGTTCCCAAAATGCCCGCCGGGAGACCGGATCGACCCCCGCTGTGGGCTCATCCAGAAAGATCACTTCCGGGTTATGCAAAATTGCTACTCCCAATGCCAGACGCTGCCGCCAGCCGCCGGAAAGCTCCTGGGTCTTGATATTGCCCTTCCCCTCCAGGCCAGCCATTTCCAGGGTTTCATCTATGCGCTTTTGCAGCACCTGGGGAGCCAAACCATATGCGGCACCATAAAAATTCAGGTTTTGCCGCACGGTAAGATCATTGTATAAGCTGAACTTTTGCGACATATACCCGATCCTGGAGCGCAGGGCCAGCGCCTGGTGATCGACCTCAATTCCCAGCACGTTTATGTCCCCATCTGTCGGTTGTAGCAGCCCCAGCATCATCCGGATGGTGGTCGTTTTCCCTGAACCGTTAGGTCCCAGGAACCCGAATATTTCACCCTTTTTCACATTAAACGAAATACTGTCTACAGCAGTGAAGTTGCCAAATTTTTTGGTCAGATTTTTTACGGTGATCACATTATCCATATTGGAAACCTCACTAGTACTTTGTCAAAGCTAAAAAGATAGTTTGAATGCAAGATCAAACATGAACAGTTGTTTTCTTTCATCTGCTGCCAGCCTTTGACAAAGTTTAAAGTGTTCCGTCTTTATACTTTTGAACCTTCGAAAGATATTTGACCGAACACTAGTTCAACGCCCGGCGCACATACCGCAGCGAGAAGGTCACAATGATCACACCCAATCCCGTCAAAGCCAGCAGGTTCGGCCAAATTGCGCCCAGCCCGCTCCCTTTGAGCATGATCCCGCGTAAAATGAAGAGCCAGTGCTGCGCCGGGATAAGGTTGCCGAACCACTGCACCACCTGCGGCATCGACTCCACCGGGGCAGCATATCCGGTGAACATAAAGTCACCCATTCCCACCAGCATCACCAGCAAAAATGCCTGGTGTTGAGTACGGGACATTACAGAGATCACCATTCCCTTACCCAGTTCTACAAATAAATAACCCAATGCCAGGACCAGCAGGAGAGTCAATGACCCGCGCACCGGTATCCCGAAAACAAAATGGGTCATCAGCAGCATCAACACGAAATCCACAAACCCGACAATGATCACCGGGATGGCTTTGCCGATAATGATCTCCAGGGAGGAGAAAGGCATCACCAGCAGCTGTTCCAGTGTCCCCAGTTCCTTCTCACGGGAAAACGCCAGCGCAGCGAATAAAAGCACAGTGAATTCCAGCATCAGGCCCAATTCGGCTGGGACTGTGTAAAACGCTTCTGAAAGGGATGGGTTATACCAAACCTGTAAACTGGGCTCCAGATTGGCAGATTCAGCTGCCGAGATGCCCAATTTTTCCAGCACGATCGTATTACCCAGGTTATTGACAACTCCCTCCACCGCCGTAAGGGCCGTGGAAGCAGGAATGCTCTCAGCCCCATTCAGGATCACAGCCAGTTCCGGCCGGTTCTGATCATCCACCAGATCAGTTTCGTAACCAGGGGGAATGATCACGCCTGCCGTCACTTTGCCTAAAATGATCTGCTGCTCAATTTCTGCCTGTGTTTGGACAGATTCATCAATATTAAAGGTGCCCGTATTTTCAAATGCAGTGATCAGCGCCCGGCTGGCAGCTGAATGATCCAGGTCCAGCACCATCATGGGTAAATTGGTGATCGGCCGTGATGTAGACCAGCCCACCAGCAGGAGTTCCAGCACACCGCCAAACAGCATAAACACTGGCAGCCACCAGTCATTCCGCAGGTGGATAAATTCCTTGACCGTTAATGCCCAAATTCTACGCAGCATCTTTATACCCCTTTACCCAATCCGCTTCCTGAAGAACAAACTTGCCAGGGCAGTGAACCCAAACCCTAGCCCAACCAGCATGACTGCATACGGCCAAAGGGTCTCAAACCCAACCCCAGAAAGGAATACGCCCCTGGTGATGAACCCATAATGTGTGCCGGGCATCCCCAGCGATTCCATCCGCATGATCTCTGGCATCGAAACCACCGGGAAGAATATACCCGTCAGGAAGAACCCGGGGAAAAAGATCAGCAAAAAGGAAAGCGCCAATGCCGCCGATTGGGTCCGCATGAATACGCCAATCACAATCCCCATGCTCAGAATGGCAAACATGAAGATTACCGACAGCAGGAAGAAGATCACAAAGCTCCCATGAAAGGGCACCTTGAACCACATAATCGCCAAAATGGGAATAAAAATGACGTTCAGCATCCCCACCACCAGGTAAGGGAACATCTTCCCCAGCAAGAGTTCCACCCGCTGGATGGGTGTTGCCAGCAGCTGCTCCAGTGTCCCATGTTCCCGCTCGTGGGCAATCGTGAGGGCTACCAGCATTGCCGGAAGCCCCAGCACAATCGACAGCAGCCCGGGGATGAGATCGTTGCGGGTTTTCAGGCTGGGATTGAACCAGGCGCGCACCCTGAGATCTATCGGTGAGGAGAGATCCAGTTCTTGCCCCATTTCCTGATAGCGTTTTTCCAAAACACCGAGAATATAGGCTTCTGCCCTTAATCCGATATGGTCCACCGCGAATCCCCCGCTTTCAGGTTCTGTGCCATCAATGATCATCTGAAGAGGTACGCTCGTCAGCCGGTTGAGCTCATCCGCAAATCCCGGTCCGATGATGACTGCCGCCTTGACCTTGCCGCGCTGCAGCAGGTTTTCCACCTCATCCATGCTGGAAGCCATCCCATACAGGTCCACATCTTCTCCGGAGGTGATCTCCTGGATAAAGGACTGGGAAAGCTGCGTCCGGTCCTGGTCTAACACAACCACCGGCACGTGCTTGATATCCACCGACAGCGCATAGGCCATCAGGAGCAATAACACCGTCGGCGACAGCGTCACCAGGAATAATGTGTAGGGGTCCCGCAGAATATGGGTAGCCTCTTTTTTCGTAACAGCCCAAAAATGACGAAAAGACATCAGTTTTCCATTCCTTTCATCATCGAAATAAATGCTTCTTCCATCCCAGGCAGGGAAACCCGCAGGTCCTTGTACGCGATCTTTTCACCCTTCAACACCTTTTTGATCTGCTTGATCTGGGCCTTGCCATTTTTACCCAGCAGATGGAATGCTTCCCCATAGGTTTGGATTTCCAGAACTCCAGGGATTTTTTCCAATATTTCCCGCACTCCCTCCCAATCTTCAGGTAGCAGCACCACCATTTCGCCGGTCACTGATTCCCGAATTGCCTTTGGAGAATCGCAGCGAATCAGCTTCCCCTGGTACATCAGCCCGATACGAGAACAGCGGTCGGCCTCATCCATGTATGGAGTTGAAACGACGATC
>QKGK01000263.1 GCA_003250455.1 Chloroflexota bacterium
AGTTCATCCGAGAGGCTGGAAAAATAAGCCTTGACGCTGCGCACCAGCTTTCCGGCCTCACGCGCCACTTTGACCAGCCGTTCAGGGCCAAGCACGATCACCGCCAGCAAAGCAATGATCAAGAGTTCATTTGTGCCAACTCCAAAAATATCCATTATTTCTTCCTTACCAGCGCAGCCAAAAGCACACTGATCAAGTATAGGGCAATCAATGGAAGCATCACCAGCCCCATATTCACCGGGTCAACTGTGGGTGTAATGGCCGCGGCCACAACTGCAATCCCTACAAAGGCATACCGCCAGCCTCCCAACAACTGTTTGGCGGTCACAAATTCCAATCGTGCCAGCACCATCACCACCAGCGGCATCTCAAATGCCAGGCCGATCCAGAACATTAATTTGGTGATAAATTCAAAATAATTGGAGGGACGAACCTGCGTGGTGATGTCCAGGAAATTGATCAGATACGGCACGGCAGCAGGGATCATGATATACCAGGTAAAAGCCACACCTGTTGCAAACAGGATGGTGGCAAAGGGCACCCCTACCATCGGCCAGATGCGCTCCTTCCCCTTTAATCCAGGGAGCACGAAGCGGAACACCTGATAGACGACAACCGGCATTCCCAGGATCAGCCCTGAGAGGATCGAAACACGCATGAAGATACCAATATTCTCCGTGACTTCAATCGAAACCAGCGCCTCCCGCCCGCCAATTGGTGCGGAGAGAAAATCGATCAGTTCACCGGCAACCGAAAAGCTGAGCACAGTGGTCAGCACGAGCGCCAGCAAGGCCTTGAACAAGCGCTGGCGCAGCTCGTTAAGATGCTGCAGCAATGGCTTAGAAGGGTCAAGTTCCTTCTTCGCCTTGCTGTGAGCACGGCCAAAAGCCTTGAGATATTTTTGCCAGGGGCGTACAACGCCTTCTTTTTTCCTTCGGAAGAGCTTTATTTTTCGAGCCATTATCGCTTTTCAGGTTCTTCCAGTTCACTGGCCGCAGAGATCTCTTTGCGGAAGGACTTGATCCCCGTTCCGATTTCACGGGCGATTTTTCCGATCCTTCCTGCGCCAAAGATAAGCAGCACAATCACCAGGATGATGATTAATTCTGTTGTTCCAAACCAGGATGGCATTTAGTTTCTCCTCATTTATACATCGATTGAAAAATCAAAATCTTCCGGATGGCATAAGTCCACTTTCAGTTCCCGCAGGTATGTGCCATCCTCTCTTTCCTCCATAACGCTGGAAGAAATTCCTACTTCCACATCCAGGCCAGCCAGTTCTTTGATCTTGTGCACCTGAAACTCCAGGTATTGGTGTTCTTCATTGATCTCAAACTTGGCCCCTCTGGTTCGGAGCAGTTTTTGCTTGACTGCCGGGATATCCTCACCAAACACCTTGGCGGTCTTGAGGAAATAATCCTTTTTGGAAAAATAGATCATCTCCTGATATGGTTTCCCAAAATTAGCCTGATATACCTGGCCGGTGTGCTTATTTTCCAGGGAACAGTAATGCACCCCCATAGAAAGCCCTTCATCCAGGGCATATTCCACCAGGCGCAAGCAGTCCAGCTCGCTTTCACTCACCGGCAAACCGCCCGCATACCAATAGTTGTACAGAATTCGATAAGGGTATCTCTTGATCTTGTAATCCCGTTCGTTGAATATCTCCGTGTTGAAGTATGGATAGCAGAATTCAAGCAAATTGATGCTGAATACCTCCAGCTGGTCCAGTTCCTTTAACACCGTTTTCATTTTCTCCACTTCGCCCGGAACAATCGGCATTTCCACCATAACGAACGGGATATACCGCTTTGCCAAACCGATCCGGTCCAGCGTATAGCGGATGCCTTTTTCCTGGTCGTGCAGCCGGATGCTGAAGCGGATCTCGTCCAGGTGTGCGGCTTTCAGCTCGGTGAGCAGCGCTTCGTCAATATGATCCCCGGAGGTATATAAGCGGGTATAGGCTTCCGGGAAAAGCTGATGGGCATACCGGAAAAATTCAACCGCGTCATCCTTATACAGTAGTGGTTCACCACCTGTCAGCGCTATTTGGTTTACTTTAAGACCTTGGGCTTTGATCTGGTCCAGTTCAGCAATCAAGTCGCGTTTGTTTTCTTGGTTAAGGAAATACTCATAGCCTTCCTGGTTGGGATTAAAGCAGTAAAAACAGCTCCGGTGACAGCGCAGCGAGATAAAAAAGGTGATGCTCCCAACCCCGGTCTGGCAGGCCTCACAAGCGGATGAAATCGCATTGGCAACCACACTTTTTCCATCGTTTCGGATGACTGCTCCCTTTGCAGCCAGCCGGTCCATCAGCGCCTGGGTTTCCTGCTGATGCGCTTCCCGATCGATCTGGATGCCGGATTGCTGAACCTGTTCAATAAAATCCTGGTATATATCCACATAGATGGAGGCGTACTCCCGGAAAACAGGGTTAGAAATTCCCTGAACTGTATTGTCATTAACATCGGTAATCATGGTTTGCTCTCCGGTTTGGGCTGAATTTGCATCAATCGCATGATCTTTGGCGGAAGCGCTCCCCCAAATGGGTGTTCCCGACGGTATTGGCAGATCGGGCATAGAGGCGTATCCGGTTTCTTGGCCATCACAGTATTGCAGCGCTCGCAGCGGACAATTTCCCCTTCCACCAACATTTGTGGACCTTCTACCCCATATACCTCACTCAACGAAGGCGAAGGCTCTAGGGAGATTGCGTCTGGTACACAAACATCCAGGCAGATTCCACAACCAATACAATGGTCTGGTTGGTAGGCAAGCTGGAATGTTTTAAATTCGTACTGGCTGTATTTAATCGCATTTGTTGGACAAACCCGCTCACAGGCAGCACAGGCCGTGCAGTCTTCTGATACAGTCAATGTAGAATAACCGGCTAATCCATCATAGTCATTATGGATTTCTGGAAAATGCCGGAT
>QKGK01000074.1 GCA_003250455.1 Chloroflexota bacterium
TCCACCGGTTGGCTGCTGCCGCAACTGTTCACCGCCAATTGGGTACAGCAGCGCCCCCTCAAGAAATATTTCCCGGTCAAAATTGGCTTCTTCACCGAAAGGGTGCCGATCTTCCTGCTGCCGGTGGCCGCCTGGGTCTCGCTGCGTTCTCCCTCTTTGGCTGTCACGCTGTTTCTGATCTTCATTGGCTGGCATGTGGTTGGTGCCGGGATTGTCGCGGTTGGCTGGCAGGATATGATCGCCAAAATCTTCCCGGTGGAATGGCGCGGGCGTTTTCTGGGGGCCATGAACTTTGGCGGCAATGCCACCGGCATCCTGGGGGCGTCCGCCGCTGCCTGGTTTCTGGACCACTACGCCTTCCCAACCAATTTTATGATCGCCTTCGGCCTCGGCGGGGTGTTCGTCTTTCTCTCGTGGGTGTTCATTTCCCTTACCAAAGAGATCCCGGTAACACCAAAACCCGTCCCGGCAGACCAGCCATCCTATTGGCACAGTTTGCCGGCCATTCTCAGGCAGGACCACAACTACCGTAAATACCTCATCAGCCAGATCATCCTTTCCCTTGGCGGGATGGCGCTGGGGTATTATACGCTCTATACCATCCGTCAATGGGAAGTTGATGACGGCATTGTCAGCCTGTTTACCACCAGTATGCTGGTAGGCACCGCTCTCAGCAACCTGGTGCTGGGCTGGCTGGCAGATAAATTTGGGCACAAATTTGTACTGGAATTGAGCACCGTCGCCCTGATCCTCAGCCTCTTTGCAGCCCTGTTAGCCCCCACTCCGGCGTATTTCTATCTGGTCTTTGCCCTGTATGGCGCCAGCAACGCCGGGTTCATCCTCTCGGGCATCTCGATCATCTTTGAATTTTGCGAGGAGGATATCCGCCCCACCTATATCGGCCTGACCAACTCGATCACAGGCATCTTTGCCGGAGTTGCGCCGCTGATCGGCAGCCTGATCGCCGAAAAAGCCAGCTTCCAATGGCTGTTTGGCATTTCACTCGTCATTTATCTGGTGGGGCTGCTGCTGCTTCACTTCACCGTCCACGAGCCCCGCAGGAAAACTCAAGACCCGGTGGTCATCACGCCACCCAATGTGCAGCCATAACAAGGCTGCACTCAGACTTACCCCCTCAATTTACGCCCATCCCCCACCCGGCGAGTGATCCCCTCCCGGTCCATGTATTCCAACAAATCCTGTACATAGCGGCGCGTGGTCTGCCAATGATCCCGCGCCTGTGCCAGGGTAAAGGTATCATATTGCCCAGCCAGCGCTTGCACGTCGGCAACAGCCTGCAGGTAATCTTCCTGCCGGAAAACCACCTCATGCGAGACCGGCAGTAACATCCCCAATGAAACCATCGCCTGGTAGAGATCTTCGCCCACATCCGCCTGTGCTTCTTTGATCGTCGGCGGAGAGAACGGGGATTGGGCGAACTTCACCAGCAGGGCGTCCACCCTGGCCTGCTGCTGCGGGGAGAAGGTCACGGCATGGCGCGACAGGCGAACCTGGGCCCCTTCCACGCGCACGGCATCCCCTGCCGCCAGATGCACCAGCAGAGCAGAAAACACTTGCGGGGGGATCTTCATCCGGCTTTTCATTTCCTCGGTTGGCATCCCCAGGCGCAGCGGGAATTTTTTATGGTATTCACCCAAACTCTCAATAAAAGTAGTGAACTGCTGTTCCCAATAGGGACGCGCCGCTACCCAGGATTTCCCCTGTAAAGGCTGTCCGTTCCCCTCCAGCGATACCATCAATCCGGCGGCCAGCAGCGCTTCAGCCGCTTTTTTGGCCGCCTCCGCTTGCAGGTTGGCCGCTTTTTCCACCTGGACATAAGGCGCAGCGCCCGCGATCAGCAAGGCCTGCTGGAGGATTTCTTCAGGGGTTCCCTCTGCCAGGGCCTTCAGCCGCTTGAGCACCGATTCAGCAAAGCGCTTATAGCGCCGTTTAGGATGGGCATCCAGCACTACACCGCCGCCCAGGGTCTCGCCTGGAGAAGGCCGGCGCAAAATATAGCGGTCTGAGCGCACAGCCACGACCGGTTCGGGCATTTCCAGCTGGAGCCAGCCGCTCTGCCCGGGCTGCAGCTCTTCCGCACCGATCAAACGCACCCGGGCAATTTTCTCTGCCGAACCGATGAACAGTTTCACCTCAGTATTGTGCAGCAGCGGGTGTTCCACATCCGGCAGCAGGCGGAACTGTACATCCATCCGGCGGGTAGCGCTGATCGTCTCAGGGTAGGCTACCACCTGGCCGCGCTGCAGCGCATCCATATCCACCCCGGAAATGTTGATCGCCGTCCGGGAACCGGGCTGTGCGCGCTCCACCTTGCGTTTGTGGGTTTGCAGACCGCGCACCCGCCCGCGGGTATCCCCTGGCAGCACCACCACCTCGTCCCCAACAGAGAAGTGCCCGTCCACCAGCGTACCGGTCACCACGGTGCCAAACCCGGCGATGGAAAATACCCGGTCAATCGGCAGGCGCGGCCGCCCCAGGTCGGGGCGGGCCGGGTTGCGGCTGAGTACCCCTTGCAGCGTCTCCTGGAGCAGGTCTAAATTTTCGCCTGTTCGGGCCGAAACCCGCACAATGGGCGCATCTTCCAGCACTGTTCCGGCAAACGCCTGGTGCAGCTCTTCTTCCACCAGGTCCAACCATTCCTCATCCGGCACAAGGTCAATTTTTGTCAGGGCGACCACCCCGTTCTCAATTTGCAGCAAATCTATAATTGCCAGGTGTTCTTTGGTTTGGGGCATCACGCCCTCATCTGCAGCCACCACAAACAGGGCTGCATCAATCCCCCCAATCCCGGCCAGCATATTTTCAATAAAATCGCGGTGACCGGGCACATCCACCACCCCGACCTCTTCGCCATTGGGCAGCAGCCACCAGGCGAACCCCAGGTCGATGGTCATTTCCCGTTCCTGCTCTTCCTTCAGCCGGTCTGGGTGTGTGCCAGTCAGGGCCTGGATCAGCGTAGACTTACCATGATCCACATGTCCGGCTGTTCCGATCACACGCACAGAGAATTTCCTTTCAGGGCGTGGCGCTAGACGCTATCCGCAAAGCGTTCGTTGGTGGTCAGCCATTCCCGGAACACCCCCAGCAGGTTCTGCATCAACGATTCGATCTGCTCGTTGGAATGCTGCACCGTATCCTGCAGGTCCTGGAGCAGTTCTTCCTGCGTGGTGGTCCGTTCGGTCAGGCGTTCGAATTTGCGGACATTTTCCTTGACCTGCTCTTCCTGTGTCAGCGTATAGTTGACCCAGCGCTTCTGGTCGTCCGATTTGAAGGTCGTCCATTCCTGGCGGAAGCGTTCCTCGCCCAGCCGCTGCATCTCGGTGATCTCGTGAATGCGCCTGGAAAGCTTTTCGGAAATTTCGTCGAATTCTTCCTGGGCTTTGCGCAGCGAACGTTCCACTTCGGTGTAGGTCTGCAAGGCGGTCGTCAGGGTCTCTGCGCGTTTTTCAATATCATCAAAGCGTTTGGTCCATTCCTTGAAGGAACGTTCCACTTCATGCTGTGCGATGGTAATTTCGTCAACAAATGTTCGCTGCCCCTGTTTGCGTTCTGTTTCAGCCGCGATCAGCTCATTGATGCGCACATCCAGCTTCTTGTGCGCTTCGATATCAATCTCGTACTGGGCGCGATGTTCATCCACACGTTTTCGTAAAGCGGCAAGCTCACCGAAAATATCGGGGAAGCGCTTCTTTTCTGCAGCAAGGTCATCATCCAGAATTTTGATCCTCTGTTCCAGTTCATCTGTGATCGGCGCCCGCTCCCGGATGCGCTTATCAAGCTCATCGAACTTGCGGTTCTGGGCAAAGATTTCCTGCTGGTTGGTGTCAATCCGCTTTGGCAGCCCGGTGTATTTATTGAAGCCGAGCGCTACTTCTTCGATCCTCTGGCTCAATTCCGACACCGCTTCGTCATGTCGCTGTTTTGAAATCTGATTCTGCTTTTTCTGCTCTTTCTCAAACCCTTCGAGTTCCTTTTTTACTTCAGTCCGCACCAAAGAAAGGGCATGGTCAAAGGTATCCAGCCGCGTCAGCTTGACCCCTAATTGGGTGATCTCGCTTTCCAGGTCCTGTGTCCCTTCATTGATCTTTCCAATCGAAGATTCATAATCGGCCAGGCGCTTTTCAAGCAGGACGATTGCCTGCTTGTCTCCCCGCCGTTCTTTTTCCAGCCATTCTATTTTCTTTTCAAGTTGTTCCTGATCCATATTAAACGCTCCATCACAAGCCCTCTGGGGCTATAAATGTGCCTGATTATAGCATGAAGCCCCTGTTCAGGTCACCTGCCGATTTTCCGTGGATTACCCGCCGATGCGGCTAAACAACAGGAGTAATTTTTCTACCCAGGGTAAATATAACTGAGGTAATGTACCCACTGCAGCCAGCAAAAGCACCAGCAGTCCATAGACGATCCATTCAAACAGACGCTCCGAGACCACTTCCCCTTCCCTTGAAAGGATCCCGCCTGATGTATCCACCAGACGCCCTTCTTCCGGCAAGGGGACGAACAGCCTGTTGAGCGTGCGGATGGCACCTACCATCAGACCAATCGCCCCCACCAGCACCATCCCTCCCGCAAGAGGAGATACGCCAGCCAATTCACGGAAAAGCGTGTACCGGGCCGAAAAACCTGCCAGCAGCGGCACGCCTGTCAGCGAAAGCTGCCCCAAAACAACCAGGCCGGCTACCAGCGGCATCTGGTGCCCGCGGCCCTGTAAATGATCCAGATCAACATCGCCACCAAAGCGGTTCCAGATGCGGGATACAGCCGCCGCCCAGGGGACATAAGAAAACACCCTTACCACCACCAGCCAAAAGAACAGCAGCACGCCGTCCGGGTAGCCCACCCCTACTGCCACCAGGGCAATACCGGTTTCCTGAATGGCGGCGAACCCCAACATGCGCCCCATGTGATTTTCCACCGCGGCCCAGACCCCGCCTAACAGCATCATCACCCCGCCCACCAGGCGCAGGCCATCAAACAGCATCGGGGTTTCCCTCAGCCACACAAACCGGTCAATGAACCCCAGGCCGAAGATCCCCACCATCACCGGCATCATGAACAGCACAAAAGCGAGGGCATAGGGGTGAGATTCCCTTGCCAGCGTGGGAATCCAGGTGTGGAAAGGCGCTACGGAAAGCAGGAATGCCAGACCCACACCGATCAGCAGGCCAGCTCGCAGCGCCAACCCGGACTGGCCGGGGCTGGTTTCCAAACCAGCGAGGAACCACCCTGCCAGCAGAATTAAGGGCATTCCCAAAGATTGGAACGTCAGGTAGCGGAAAATGCCCGGCCCCGCTGCGTGCTGCGGCGGCGAAAGCATCGGCACCGCCAGCAGGATGCAGATCTCAAATAATAGTGCGGCATACAAAAAAGGCTCCACCGCCAAAGCAGCGATCAGCAAAGCCGACCACACCAGCGCAAAGGGCACAAAAATCTCTCGCGGACCGGCAAACCACGCGCCAATGATCCACACGGTGACAAAAAAATACACCATCACCAGCAGCCCGCGGTCCGTGTTCAGTAATATAAAATCGCGCCCTAAAATGGAAAAACGTTCACCGATCAGGAAGGTGCGTCCCATCAGCGAAACCGGCTGACCAATTGGCAGCATCGCCGCCAGCATCCCCAGCCACACGCTGACAAACAACCCCAGCGAATAGACCCATTGACGAAAACTGCGCAGCAAAAAGAGGAGGACTGCCGCACCAACCGGAACGCCCACCCACAGCACCGGAGCGCTCATCACACATCCTCCTCGTCTGGCAGGTTACCGAGCAGGTACGCCCCCACCAGCGCCACCCCGATATTGACAATTGCCAGCAGCCCGGCTACCAGGGTAGAACTCTCCACCACCGCATATACGATCTCGAAGCCGGAAAGTGCAATCAGCAAACTGGTGACCACCTGGAGTCCTCGCGAGGCAAACCCCAGGTTGATCAACCCGATCCCGATCAGGAAGATCGCCCCCCATGCCTGTGCCGGGCGGATATTCGGGATCCAGGTTGCCACGGTCGTCTCCATGGTTGAGGCCGAAATCCCCACCACCAGGACCACCAGCCCCACGAACAGGCGCTCGGTCGGCCACCGCGGGCGGTCGGATGGCAGCAAATTAACCCGGGAGATGCCCAAGATCGCCGCTGCCATCCACCCAGCCACCAGCTTTACCGAAGCCAGGGTGAACGGCCAGGAAATTGCCACCAGCCAGAATACACCTAAATACAAAAAAGCTAACGCTCCCAACCGCCAGCGCCACGACCGGCTGAGCAGGATCAATGCGCCAGCCCCTCCCAGCAGGATGACTGCAATAAACGCATTCGTGGCCATCAGGTTCCTCATAACCCGCCTCCCGCCGAAACCTGACCCAGCACCGAAACCAATAATGCCAGGAAAACCAATGCCCACAGCACGCCGCCTTCGCCTTCCAGCAGAAAAGTCACCCCGGCCACCAGCCGCCCGATAGCCGCAAATACCCACCCGATCAGGGTGTACACCCAGCGCAGTGAAAAGATGCTGTCCAGCCGGAAGAAAATTTGATCGGGGATGGACGTCTTTTGCCGGTAAGCCACAACACCTAACCCGGCCAATGCTGCCATCAGGATCAACGGCCAGAGCAGCGCACTTTCGGAGGGCAGCGACGGGCCTAAATATTCAGATGCAAGATGGGTAAGGGGCAGCAGCGCCAGCCCGGTAAAATAGGCTGCCCGCACCCAGGGTTCCACCCCGGTGAGGGGTTCTGTCTGCTGGAGCACATAGCGGATGTAACCCACCACCAGCAGCACCTGGGCTAACGGCAGTAATACCAATAACAGGTGGAAAGGCTGGTAAAGGCTCATACCCGCGGCTGTGGGGGTCAGCGGCAGGGCTGTGATCGTCAGCAGGCTCAGGATGCTCAAGGGCAGCATCCGGCGGGTGCGCACCGAAGCTAGGAACAGATATGCCCCGGCGTAAAGCATGGCCAGCCCCCAGGCCAGCGCGGCCTGCGGATGCGATTGGATCGCTGCCGAAAATGCCAGCCCGGCCGTGCCGATGATCCAGAAAATACGCCCCTGGAGTTCGTCCCGCGCCCGCGCCCAAACGATCGCCCCATAGACCGCTGCCAGCACCGAAAAGAACAACATTAACCCGCGCAAATTGGGTTGGGATTGCACCACAGCGGTATGCACCAGCAGCGACAGGCTCACCGCAGGAGGGATCAGCCGTAATAAGGTTCCCTGGCCGCGCTGGTAGCGCACATCATGCAAAAAAGCCACCTGGAGCGGGAAAACGCCCATCCGCAGGCCAACGGCGACCAGCAAAAATGCCTGCGCCTGGGAAGGGAGATGGTCAAACTCAAGTCCGGCGCCGGAACCCACCAATGCAGCAATCACCGCCCCCGAACCGAACAGGTTGGTGGTGAAGAACACCAGCACGCTGCGCCGGATTCCCTCCCTGCGCACCTGGCGCAGCAGCATCCCCAGTTCGACAGCATCTACCAGTGTCCAGGCAAACAACATCGTTGCCGGGGTAGCCGCGGTCACCGCTGCCACCCCCAGGGCGATCAGCCCCAGGTCGCCCGCCCAGACCACCCAGCCGGTATCCGCTGCCCGGCTGACATCACTGAGGAGCACGGCCAGCCCTACCGTGGCAATTGCCAGCGCCAGCGGCCAGGTCACTTCGTCAATCTGGATGGAAAGCGCAGCCAGCGGCAGGTTACCATAGCTGCTTTCCAGGGAGCCGAAAACCATCGGCAGCTGCCCGCGGATGACCCACAGGCTGATCCAGGCGGTCAGCGCACCAAGCAGAGCGATCAGCCAATGGTAGACAAAGCGCGGCCGGAAGATTCCCAGCAGCGTAACCAGCAGGCTGGCTCCTAATAAAGAAACGATTGGTAACAGGGTTAGCACGATATACTTATATCACAGCTGCGCCGGGTTTGCGGGGCAGAAAGCGCCCCTCCCCGGCCTTCCCCAGCCATTCCTCACCATCCACGATCAGCTTGCCGCGCAGGAAAACCTTCTGCGGAAAACCGGTCAGCTCCCAGCCTTCAAACAGGTTGTAATCCGTGCGGTGATGGCTGTGCGCCAGCCCATAGGTCAGCTTGCGGTTCGGGTCCCACAGCACGATATCGGCATCCGAACCCACTTCCAGCGCCCCTTTTTGCGGGTAGAGTCCAAATATCTTGGCGGCATTGGTGCTGGTGTAGGCCACGAACTGGTTTTCCGTCAGCCGCCCCTTGCCAACCCCATAGGTCCACAAGATCGGCAATCGGTCGCCCACCCCCGGCAGCCCGTTGGGAATTTTGGTGAAGTCGTCCTTGCCCAATTCTTTCCCGGGAATCGCCACCGGCTTTCCCTCGTAGAGGATCGGTTTGGTCCCGTCGTAAAAGAAGGGGCAGTGATCCGTCCCGATCGTCTGGATTTCGTTATTGGTGAGCGCATGCCACAGCCCCTGCTGGTCGGCTTCGCTGCGCATCGGCGGCGAGCAGATCCACTTGGCGCCATCAGGGCGGGCCAGGTCGTCCTCCGAGAAGAACAGGTACGCCGGGCAGGTCTCGCCCATCACCGGCGCGCCGTGCTGACGGGCGTAATGCACCATCTCGGCTCCCCCGGCGGTGTTGAGATGCACCACGTACAGCGGAGCACCTGCCTGTGCCGCCAGGGCAGAGGCACGCAGCACAGCCTCCACCGCACCCCAGGCCGGGCGTGTGCGGGCGTGCCACACCGGCTCGGTATGCCCTGCAGCCAGCGCCTCTTCCACCAGTACATCGATCACGTCACCGTTCTCGGCGTGCAGCATCACCAGCATGCCGTGTTCTTTGGCGATCTGCATCACCTGGAAGATCTCGCCATCCTGCAGGCGCAGCCGCCCGTTGTACGCCGTGAAAACCTTGAGGGTCGGGATGCCCAGATCCAGCAGCCTGGGGATCTCGGCAGCCACCTCGGCATCGAAGCGGGTAATGTTCATGTGGAAGCTGAAATCAATTGCCGCTTTGGGGTCAGCCATGGCATGCCATTCGGCGACACCCTGCGCCAGCGGGCCGTCATCCGGCTGGACGACAAAATCCATCACCGTGGTGGTGCCGCCAAAGGCCGCCGCCTTGTGCCCGGTGTAATGGTCGTCTGAGGAGACCGTGTCGAACATCGGCAGGTCGAGGTGGGTATGCGGGTCGATCCCGCCGGGCATCACCAACAGCCCGGAGGCGTCGATCACTTGCGCTCCGGGGGCATCCAGATTTGGCCCAATTGCCTTGATCTGCTCGCCCTCGATCAGGATATCTGCTTCAAAAGACTTTTCCGCCGTCACCAGCCTGCCATTTTTGATCAGAATCATGCCCATGCTCCTCACAGCTTACAGTTTACAGTTTTCAGTCAACAGCCAACAGTTTACAGCCAACAATCCACTGTCAACTACCTACTGTCAACTGTCAACTGTCTACTGTTTGTCTCAAGTTTACCATTTAACCCCCGGAAATCACTTATAATTCCAGCATGGACAAAGCCCGATACCGCCGGATTTCTTTCTTCTTTGCACGTGTTATCGCCTCCCTGTTCCTCTGGGAGATCATCCTGCCCCGCATTGGCTTCCGCAAAACCGCAAACCGCAGCCGCAGCGCCCGCCTGACCAAAATTGCCCGCACATATCACGACCTGGCCGTGAAGCTGGGCGGCGTGCTCATCAAAGTCGGGCAGTTCTTATCCGCCCGTATGGATGTACTCCCTGCCGAGATCACCGATGAGCTGGCCGGGCTGCAGGACGAAGTCCCTGCTGAAGACCCGCAAAAGATCCGCCGGTTAGCCGAAACCGAACTGGGCGCGCCGCTTAACCATCGCTTCGCCCATTTCGAGACTGCCCCACTGGCCGCCGCTTCGCTGGGGCAGGTGCACCGCGCCACACTCAAGCCGGAAGATGCCGGGGCGTTTGGCGTGGACGTGGTCGTCAAGGTGCAGCGCCCGGATATCGAGACGATCATCGCCACCGACCTCGGCGCCCTCAACTGGGCCGGGCGGTTGATCATGCGCTATAAACCCATCCAGAAGCGCGTGGATGTCCCCTCGCTGATGGCCGAGTTCACGAGTGTGCTGTACGAGGAGATCGACTACCTGGCCGAAGGCCGCAACGCTGAGACCTTTGCCAAAAACTTTGCCGACGTCAGGGGCGTACGCGTCCCGGCGGTGGTCTGGTCGCACACCACCAAAAGGGTGCTTACCCTGGAAGATGTCTTCGCCATCAAGATCTCCGAACACGATGAGATCGACCGGGCCGGCGTCGACCGCGGCAAAGTGGCCGTGCGCCTGTTTGATACCTACATGCGGCAGATCTTCGAAGACGGCTTTTTCCATGCTGACCCGCACCCCGGCAACCTGTTTGTCGACTCCAACGGGACGGAGGAGCATCCCTGGCTGCTGACCTTCATCGACTTCGGCATGGTCGGGCACATCCCGCCCAACACCCGCGCCGGGCTGCGCGAGTTCCTCATCGGTCTGGGCACCAAAGACGCCTCCCGTATCGTGAATGCCTACAAACTGCTCCATATCCTGCTCCCCGGCGCAGACCTGGAGCTGATCGAGCAGGCAGAAGCGGCCATGTTCGACCAGTTCTGGGGCAAAAGCATGGACGAATTGCGCCAGATCCCCTTCGAGGAAGTCCACGACTTTGCCCAGGAGTTCCGCGAGCTGGTCTACGAAATGCCCTTCCAGGTGCCGCAAGACCTCGTCTTCCTGTTCCGCACCGTGGCGATCCTTTCCGGCATCTGTACCGGGTTGGACCCGGACTTCAACCTGTGGACGGTGATGGCCCCCTATACCCAAAAAATGATCTCTGAGGAAGCCGGTGCATCCACCTGGCTGAAAGAGGCCGGGGTGATCCTGCAAACCATGATCGCCCTGCCGCGTAAAATTGAAACCAGCCTGGATAAGCTCAACCGCGGCAGCCTGAGCGTGCAAACGCCGGCCACAGAGCGCCGTTTAAGACAAATAAACCAGACGCTCAAACGTCTGGTTTATGCCTTGTTGTTTTTT
>QKGK01000466.1 GCA_003250455.1 Chloroflexota bacterium
TGACCCGGCTAACACGCCCAAAGGGAACAGCAGCGCACTCTCCCGGATCGCGCTGGCAAGCCCCTCGGCTTCGCCAGTTCCCAACCCCGCATACACTGCCGAAAAGAACAGGATCGTCATCGGGTTGGAAAGGGTCAGCAGAAAAATGGAGGAAAGCGCTCCCCAAAGACCGGCTGAATTCTGTCCTGATTCTCCAACTCCATCTGTTGCGGCAGGCTTTGCCGTAAACGCCTTCACCCCCAGATAGACCAGCACGCCTCCACCCACCACACGCAGGATCATCTGGTTTTCCAGCAGCAGGTGCGTGATGGCCGTGAGGCCCAGCGCCCCCACCAGGCCGTACAAACCGTCCGCCAATGCCACCCCAACACCTGAGGCAACCCCCACCCGCCAGCCGTGTTTGAGCGTGCGCTGGATGGTCAGCAAAGCCATTGGCCCTATGGTGGCAGCGGCTGTAAAGCCGATCAAAAAACTACGCAGAAAAGTAGCCATGGCAACCTCAATTTTAATAGAAAAATCCCAGGGACAACGACATCATCCCTGGGATCGTTGAACAAAAATTTGAACTAATTAAGCTCTGTGATTCAAAGCCGCGTGGGCAGCAGCCAACCGGGCAATCGGCACACGGAAGGGGGAGCAGCTCACGTAGTTCAGGCCGATCAGGTGGCACCACTCAATCGAGTTGGGATCGCCGCCATGCTCACCGCAGATACCGCATTCCAGATTGGTGCGGGCGCTGCGGCCTTTATCCACGGCCATCTTCATCAGCTGGCCAACGCCATCCCGGTCGATGGTCTGGAAGGGGTTCTTGGGCAGAATGCCATCTTCCACGTACTTCACCAGGAAGTTGCGCTCGGCGTCGTCACGGCTGTAGCCGAAGGTGAACTGGGTCAGGTCGTTGGTACCGAAGGAGAAGAACTCGGCTTCACCGGCTACCTGGTCGGCAGTCAGCCCGGCGCGCGGGATCTCGATCATTGTGCCGAACTTGTAGCTGAAGTTCACGCCTTTTTCTTCCATCACGGCTGCGGCAATCCGTTCCAGTTTCGGCTGGATCAGTTTCAGCTCGTTGACATGGCCGGTCAGGGGAATCATCACCTCAGGATGGGGCTCGAAGCCGCGCAGTTTCACGTCTGCAGCCGCTTCAAAGATTGCCCGCACCTGCATCTCGACGATCTCGGGCATCATCACGCTCAGGCGGATACCGCGCAGACCCATCATCGGGTTACTTTCGTGCATCGATTCGATATTTGCCAGCAGTTCTTCCTTGGCGGCATCTTCCTGACCCTTAATGCGGTTTTCGATCACTTCCTCGAGCAGGGATTGCTCATCGGGCATGAACTCGTGCAGAGGCGGGTCGATCAGGCGGATGATCACCGGCAGGCCGGTCATCGCCTCGAACAGACCGTCAAAGTCTGCCCGCTGGTAGGGGAGCAGTTTATTCAATTCTGCAGTGCGTTCTTCCGAGGTTTCCGCCAGGATCATACTCTGGACGATCGGCAGGCGTTCCGGCTCGAAGAACATGTGCTCGGTGCGGCACAGGCCAATGCCCTTGGCGCCATAGCTGCGGGCACGGCGGGCGTCTGCCGGGTAATCGGCGTTGGCCCAAACCTGCAAACCACGGTTCGGCCAGCCTTCGGGGGCTGTGCGGATGTTATCGGTGGCGGCAAGTTCATCTGCCCAGTCCAGCAGGGTGAGCAGTTCGGTTTGTTCTTCCAGAGAAGGCGCAACTGCGTTGATCTTCCCAAGGAAGACTTCCCCACTGCCGCCATCTACGGAAATAAAATCGCCTTCTTTCACGGTGATATCGCCGACCGAGAATTCGCGTGCTTCCATGTCAATGCGGACAGCGGAAGCGCCTACCACACAGGGGATCCCGAACTGGCGGGCAACCACTGCGGCGTGGGAGGTAGCCCCACCCTCGCTGGTGAGAATACCCCTGGCAGCCAGCATCCCGTGGACATCGTCCGGTTTGGTGAACGGGCGAACCATGATCACGTCTTCGCCGTGTTCCTTGGCCATCTTCTCGGCGGTGTCGGCATCGAAGTATACTTTCCCAACGGCTGCGCCTGGGGAGGCATTCACGCCGGTGGCAAACATGGTGCCATCCGCTTGTGCTTTGGCTTTCTCTTCCGCAGCAAACTGCGGGTGCAGGAGCGTATCCACCTGTTCAGGTTTGATGCGCAGCACGGCTTCTTCTTTGCTGATCACGCCTTCGTTGACGAAGTCCACAGCAATCTTCACAGCCGCTGCGGCTGTACGTTTGCCATCACGGGTTTGCAGCATCCAGAGCTTGCCGTTTTCTACGGTGAACTCCACATCCTGCATCTCGCGATAGTGATTTTCCAGCTTTTCGCAAACGTCCATAAACTCTGCGTAAGCCTGGGGCAGCTCGTTCTTCATCTGGTTGATGTCGGTTGCATTGCGAATGCCGGCGACAACATCTTCACCCTGGGCATTCATCAGGTACTCGCCCCAAACCTTGGGGTCGCCATTGGAGGGGTTGCGGGTAAAGGCCACGCCGGTCCCGGAGTTGTCCATGTTGCCAAACACCATGGTCACAATGTTGACGCCGGTGCCAAGATCGTGGGCGATCCCGGCAGCGTTGCGGTAGTCAATTGCCCGCTTGCCGTTCCAGGATTTAAAGACCGCTTCGGTCGCCAGCTTGAGCTGTTCGTAGGGGTCCTGCGGGAAGTCGAAACCTTTGTGCTCTTTGATGACTTTCTTGTAAGTCTCGGTGAGAGCCTTCCAGTCATCGGCGGTCATTGCTGTGTCGAGCTTGTAGCCTTTTTCCTTTTTGAACTCGTCCAGCGGTTCTTCAAAGGCTTCGTCATCGATGTTCAGCACCACCGAACCAAACATGTGCACCAGGCGGCGGTACGCATCGTACACGAAGCGGGCATCGCCGGT
>QKGK01000247.1 GCA_003250455.1 Chloroflexota bacterium
CCACCGTTATAGTGTTGACCAGGGAGGCAAAGGGTACATCCAGCATGGCGGCCAGCATGCCGCCAACCTGCCCCGCGCCATCATCGGCCTGGGCGCCGGTGAGGATCAGATCATAGTTGCCCTTGTCAACAGCCGCTTTGAGGATCGCGGCAATCCCGCACCCGTCGGCATCCTCGAAAGCATCGTCGCTCAACAGCAGCCCCTTGTCGGCCCCCATGGCCATTTCCCGTCGCAGCACTTCCTCCGATTCGTCATCGCCAACGGACACCACCGTGACACTGCCGCCCACCTTGTCCACGATCTGCAACGCTTCCTCAACCGCGTAATTGTCCCACTCGTTCACTGAGTAGACCAGATCGTCACGGTCGATGTCGTTGCCGGCGCTGTTCAGCTCGATCTCATTCTCGGAAGTGTCCGGCACTCTCTTGACACATACCAAAATTTCCATTTTTTCCCTCCCGATGTTGGAATTGATCCTAAACCTTGACTCTTCCAGCAGATCCGAATCGTCCGGAAGAGGGATATCAAATCAGTCGGCCAGGTGTTGGGCCACCAGTTCGCCCAAATCCACGGCCTCCATCTTGCCTTCCAGCCCCGCCACCTTGATGGCATCCTCCATGTTCACCAGGCAGAACGGACACGCCGTCACGATCACGTTGGCACCCGCACGCGCCGCCATCTCCACCCGCAAAACCCCCATGCGCTGCTCCTCCTCCGGCTCGTAAAACAGCATCAGACCCCCGCCCCCGCAGCAAAACGACCGGTCCCGGCTGCGCAGCATCTCCACCCGCCGCAGCCCCGCAATCGCATCCAATACAGCGCGCGGATCCTCGTAGAGACCGTTGTGCCGGCCCAGATAGCAGGGATCGTGATAGGTATAGACCTTGCCATCGCCGTTGGCCCCCGTCAGCCGGAGGCGGCCCGCCTTGAGCTGCTCACAGATCACCTGGCTGATGTGCGCCACCGGCGGCAGAGGGCCGTAGTCCTTGCGCAGCGCGTTGAAGGCATGCGGGTCGGCCGTCACGATCCGCTTCACCCCCGCCTCCAGGATCGCTTCCGTATTCTGACCCTTGAGGTCCTGGAAGAGCATCTCCTCCCCGAACCGCCGCACCTCGTTGCCGCTGTCCTTCTCCAGCTTGCCCAGAATACCGAAATCGATGCCCGCCGCAGCCAAAATGCGCGCCGTGGCCTGGGCGATGCCCTGCATCCGATCGTCAAAGGAGCTGATGCTGTCCACGAAATAGAGCACCTCGGCCCGATCCCCCTTCTCAAACTGCTTGACCGCCACCTCGTCGGCGATCGCCTTCACCCAGTCCCCGCGCTTCTTCTCCATCTTGCCCCACGGGTTGCCCCGCTTCTCCAGGGCCCCCAGCGGCTTTTGCAGCGACTGGGGCACATTGCCCTCGTCCACCATGCCCCGCCGCAGGTCCACGATCTTGTCGATGTACTCGATCCCCAGCGGGCACTCCTGCTCGCAGGCCCCGCACGTCGTGCACGACCAGATCTCGTCCTCCTCGTAAATATCCCCGATCAGCTGGTAGTCCTCCGCCTTGACCGCATCCGCCCCGCCCAGCGGATAGTTGGCGAAGGCATAGTCGCGCCCCTTGATCGAGATGAACCGCGGCGAAAGCGGACGCTTCACCGCGTTGGCCGGGCAGTTGTCCGAGCAGCGCCCGCAGTCGGCGCATGAATAAAAATCCAGCATGTGCTTCCAGGTGAAGTCCTCGAAGCGCTTCACCCCGAAGGACTCCAGATCGTCCAGCTGGTCGGCGCGCACACCATACCGGACCGGCTTCACGTTGCCCCGCTCCAGGCGCATGAAATACACGTTGAACAGCGAGGTGATGACGTGAAAATGCTTGCCCAGCGGCAAAAAACACAGAAAAAAGAAAAAGGTCAGGTCGTGGATGAAATAGGCCGTGATGTGCAGGCTTTGCAGCTGCGCCATGGGGGCCTCGGCCAGCATGTTGCGGAACATCCAGGCCAGCGTGCCCGGCGCGATGAACTCCACCGGCTGCAGCTGCTGGATCTGCGCCGCGGCCAGCGTGGCCTCGAACAGGCTCTCGGATATCATCAGGGTGGAAATCAGCGCCAGTACGAAAACCGCCTCCCCCGTGTGGTCCTTGCCGTAGCGCGGCGGCACGGCGTAGCGCTCCGGCTTGAAGACCCCCCGGCGCACGGCCGCCACCAGGCAGGCGATCAGCACCCAGGTGGCCGCATAGTCCTTGAGCACATTGTACACATGCCCCAGCCACCCGCCAAAGCCCGGGAAGGTGAACCCCGGCCAGAACCCCTTAAAAACCAGCGTGGTGGAGCGCACGCTCAAAATCAGAAAACCGGCAAAAATCAGGATGTGCAGCACGCCCGCCATCATGTAGCGCGGCTGACGCCACTGGGCCAGCCAGATCTTCAACACCTGCCACGCCCGCGCCCACGGGCGGTCAAACCGCGCATCCGGCGCCGCCCGCCGCAACGGATCCAATCGCCGCTTCATGATCCAGACGAATACACCAATCCCCAACAGCGGGATCAGGAGCGCAAATAATGCGGCAGGAATGTGAAAAAACTTATAGGCGGCAGGTGACAATAAAGCGGGTTCCATGAATTTCTGGCCTCCTTTGTGGAGAAATGATCACACAAGACTGAATGAATGTTCATTCATTTTAATAAACATATCCTTTGGCGTCAAGGGAAAAACGACCGATGCCTCTGATGCAACTACCCATTGAAATGTAATCAGATTATTTCAATTGCGGGTGAATTTTGCGTAGTGTCCATGCGCCTGGCCCCGCGGATTAGCGGCTAATCCTTCCCAAAAGACAAAATTGCCTTCTTGACAATTAAAGTCGATTCACCTAATGACTGAATCACTATTCATTTAATGGGTTCTCTATCGTCACTGTTTC
>QKGK01000360.1 GCA_003250455.1 Chloroflexota bacterium
AACCAAAAAATTCGATAAATCCCATCGCTTTTTCGCTGTGTTTCACTGCTTGGCTATACTTCTCATTAGCATTGAGGATCATGTTAAACACGCTATGAGCCTCCATCTCTCGCAAAAGAATATTGAAGGTTCGGGCCATAGTCTGGCCTTCAACGGCAAACCTATGGGCTTTCTTGAACTCGCCTCTCAGAAAGGCTAGCCTTCCCAGGTGTATCGTATATTCACAAATGTGTCTTCGATTTCCAAATTCGCGAAACACTGGCAGCACTTCTTGGAATATTTTTTCTGCTTCTTGATAACGTCCAGCATATTCAGCTACTAATCCGAGAACCCCCTGGGCATCTACCGCCATCAGCATGTCTCCGTTTTTTTGAGCCATTTCAAGTTGTTTTTGGATGAGCTCAATATGTTTTTCCACTTTGCCCTGGAAAAAGTACAGCCAAGCTATTGCTCCCAAGATCCAGTATTCGTAGAAAGAATCTCCAAGATGGTGATAAATAGACTGGCTTTCTTGTAGGTATTGCAGGGCAGACGAAGGCTTTGATCCCCACTGCTGTTGTCCAAGAAAAAGTAAAATAAATGCAATTTCATCCTGGTTTCCATATTTTCGAGCGGCAGCCAGAATTTGTTCTAGCTCTTTTAAATTATTATTGTTACCCCTAATCCATCGTCGCACTGCAATCCGCCGCCAGACCATGTTGGAATAGCGCTCCGGATTCCGAGTAAACCGGACTTCGGCTCGTCGATATAGTTCAAATTCCTCGAAGTGATGACCCCGGAACCAGCAAAACCAAAATAGCGCTTCCAAAGATCGGTCGATGGATTCCAGATTTTCATGAGACAAGGCCCATTTCCAGGCAGTCTGAATGTTGACAAAATCGGCTTCAATGGCATCCAGGGTTTCCTTTTGTTTTAAGCCGCCCTTGATTTCCCCCTCTAACTGGTGGATGAGGCCGAGGAAATAACCGGCGTGAGCGGCAAGGGCAGCTTCCAATTCGCCGGACGGCTCCAGACGTTCCCGGGCATACTGGCGCAGCAGTTCGTGCGCGTGGAAGCGCTCCCGGGTTGGGTCAGCCTGAAGCAGACTTTTGCTCACCAGCCTGCTCAGTAAGCGTAAAGTGGTTCCCATCCCCTCTCCAGATGTTACGACCTGCCGGGCAGCCTCCCGGGTGAAGCCACCCCGGAAGACGGAGAGCTTCTGCCAAAAATCCTGTTCGGCCGGTGTGAGCTGTTCCCAGGTGGATTCAAATACCGCCTGGATGCTGCGGTGGCGATCTGGGACGTCCTGCAAGTTGGTTTCCAGGAAACCCAGGCCGCGCTCAATCTCGTTGGCAATCTCGTCCAGAGGAAACAACTCCACCCAACCCGCAGCCAACTCGAGGGCCAGGGGCATCCCCTCTAACAGCTTGCAGATGCGAGTCAAGTGCGTGAGATCATCTTCTTTCAATTCAAAATCAGGCTGGATGCGCCGGGCGGCACCCAAGAACAGCAGGGACGCGGCGAAATTCCCGACATTAGCCGGGGTTATCCGATCCGGGAACTCCAGCCCAGGAACTGGATAAAGCTGTTCCTGCCGCAGGTGGAGGCGTTCCCGGGATGTGGCGATCACCTGCACGCCGGGTGCGGTCTGGAGGATCTTAGCAACGAAGGTTGGCCCACCTTTATCCTCCCCACTGGGAGGGAGATTTGAAGAAGCAATTAAGTGCTCGAAATTGTCCAGGATGAAGAGCATCTGCTTGTCCGCCAGATAAGCGAGCAGCTGCTCTTGGGGCGTGTCTGTGTCTCCACCACCGATCTGGATCTGGAGCGCCTCAACGATTGCGGGCACGATTTGGGCGGGTACATTGAGCGGGGCCAGGTCGACGAAGAAAATCCCGTCGGCGTAGGAGTGACCGACCATATTACCAGGGTCTCCATCCATACTCGCGAGCTGCCGTTCCGCCCATGCCAGGGCCAGCCGGGTTTTGCCCATCCCGCCGGGGCCAACGATGGTCACCAGGCGGATGTCGGGGTTGGCGAGCAGCTTGTCCAGGGAGGCCAGTTCAGTCTCGCGGCCGATAAACGGGGTTGGCTGGGCGGGCAGGTTGTGGCGGATTTTACCTCGGCTTGCTTCGGATGTGGGCTCCGGCACTACTGATATCGGTTCTGCTGCGGTGGGCGGCTCGCCACGAGCCTGGGGGATTGACCCCAAGGGTTCCAGCTCATTGGCGCGGATGGCAGCGACCAGGGTCTGGGTCTCCGGAGAGGGATCAATCTCCATCTCAGCCTGCAGGGCCTCACGAAAATCATCGTAGTGGGCCAGTGCGGCGCGCCGCCGGCCGTTCCGGGCCAGGGATTCCATTAACCCCCGGTGGGCACTTTCTCGGAGTGGGTCGATGCCCAACTGGCGTTCGGCTATTTGAATGGACCGGTCGTAGGCGCCTGATCCCAGATAAACACCAGCCAGGTCCTCGAGCGCACCCAGGACCTTACCCCGATAACTTTCGCGAATAGCCTGGGACCAATCTTCATATGCGTTGCTGTCGTCCAGGTAGAAATCGGACAGGAAGTCACCCCGGTAAAGGGCAACCGCGGTTTCCAGGGACTTAAGACAAGGGGTGCAGGTAGCCAGACCAGGGTGATCGTGGAGTTGGGCATCCGCCAGCAATGTAGCGAAGTGATGGAGGTCGACTTCGAGGGATGCGCCGGGGTTCAGCTGGACGGTCTGCCGATCTACCAGCAGCAGAGGAACTGCCTCATCTTCTCCATCTTCTCCATCAGAAAGATCTGGGAACATCTGGCGCAGGTGGTAGAGCACCTGGCGCAGGTTGTGGCGTGCGGACTTTTCAGGCATCCCCGGCCACAACAGCGTGTACAGCGATTCCCGCCGGTGGGCGCGCTCCCGTTCGACGACCAG
>QKGK01000226.1 GCA_003250455.1 Chloroflexota bacterium
CCATCGTCCGCTTCGGAAATACGCAGGGCTTCCTGGAGCACCACCTTGAGAATATTTTCGATATTGTCGGTCACAGAGATCTGCCGGGTCAGGCGGTGCAGGGTGCTGAGCTCTTCCGCCTTACGCTGCAGGTCTTCGTCGGTCTGGGTAATCAGGGTAGCGCGTTCGATCGCACTGGCGATCTGGTCGGCGGCGGTCTCCAGCGACTGCTGGTCGCTGAAATCGAACATATTGCGCTGGGTGCTCCCGATGAGGATCTCACCGAGGCTGCGTCCACGCGCAATCAGCGGCGACACCAGCAGCGAATGAACATCCGGCAGCAGCGGCTGGAGCGCCCGGTAAGGCTGCGCCAGGCTTTCGTCTGCGCCCAGGTTTGCACTGGAGATGGACATGTGCGTCTCGGTGACCGTGTTGTTGAGGTTGGCCTGGGTGATCAGGTGCAGCGAGATTTTTCCCAGCGCTTCCTCCGTAAACCCGATAGCCGAACCCTCGTGGATCTGGAGGGTGCCCAGGCCTTCGTCCAGCAAAAAGACGGCCGCATATTCCGCCTGCAGGAAGCGGCTGATCTCCACCAGCGAGAACTGCAGGGCTTCATCCTGGGTGGCCTCGGAACCCGCCAGGCTGGCGATGCGGCGCAAAGCCTCCGCACGTTGGGTGCGGCGGCGGGACTGCTGGATGAGGTTGTCGTTTTCCAGAATGGGAGCGATCTGCCCGGCAATAATGCGCAGCAACCGCAAGTCGTTCTCGGTAAATTGGGAACCGTCATGCTTATTGGCTGCTTGCAGATAGCCCAGTTTATGCGTCCCGGCGGTGAGAGGGATCAGCGCCGTCTCACGGATGGCGCTGGCCTGCGCCAGGGGAGCCAGACCCAAACGCCCGAGGGTGGAATCGTCGCCGGTGTCGGAAGTGATAATAATATCCTGCTCGTTCCACAGGGTTTCGGCGGGGCTGCCTTCTTCTATTTCGGTGCGGTACATCTCGGCAAACTGCGCCGGGAGGCCGCGGAAGGGCACTTTGCCTTCCAGCGTGCGGTTCTGCTCGTTGTAGATTAGGAACCCCAAGATCTCCACATCGATCAACGGGCTGATCGTATCCAGTATCTGCTGGTAGATATTTTGCTGGTTTTGGATGGAACTGCTCACCTGGGCCAGCTCGGCCAGACCGGTCATCTCACGCACACGCTCATGTTCCTTGTGGTGGATGACTGCGTTTTGCAGCGCCACCGCAGCATGCCCGGAGAGCAGCTCGAGGATCTCCCGGTCCCGCAGGGTGAAATTTCCTTCCTGCTGAGAGGCCAGTTCCAGGGTGCCGACCAGTTGATTTCCGATCTTGAGCGCACAGCCCAGATAGGATTGAATGGGGAACTGGCTGCGGTGGACCGCCGGGCGGACTGTCTGGAAAGCGATCGTATTGGTGATCAGCACAGATGTGTGCTGGGAGGAGACATAACCGGTGTAGCCTTTGTCCATTCCGTAGAAGGTGCTGCTGGGGCGCAAGCGGCGGATGCCGTCTTCCTCGGTCAGGAAGCGGTAAGGTTCAAAATAGGCCCCTTCCGGATTCCACAGAGTGATCTCAGAGAAGTCCGAAGGGATCAGACGGTCCACACTTTCCAGGATCGTCCTGATCGTGGTTTCCAGGTCCAGGCTGGCGGACATGGCCTGGCTGATCTCTGTGAAGATCGCCACCGCCTGGTTGGAGCGGGTGTCCGGTCTGTCGTCCAGTCCGGTCAGCTTGGGCCTGAGCAGGGAGACCAGCACGGCCCTTTGGCTCTGATAAGGGAGCGTATACGAAACGCCCTCAACCAACATCTGGTTAAGAGTAAAGCGGGCCTTACCCGCAGAAGCGCATAAACTGAGGAAGACATCTGCCGGACGGGCGCGGCGGGCAAGGCGCTCCAGGTTGGGGGACGCTTTTTCGGTCAGGTCGAACCATTCGCGGGCCAGTTCATTCAGGTAGATTACCCGGCCGCCCGCCTGAACGACCAGCACAGCGCTGTCGTTGGGGGTCAGGTCTGCGGTCAGGGCGGACTCAAAATCGACCTGATCATCGTCTTTCACTTTTTTGGGGAGGAGGCGCAGCAAGAAAGGCGCAGCGGCCAGCAGCCCTACACCTATGACTATCAAAAAGATCCCTACGCCGATATTATCCAAACTGAATCGTCCTTTTCCTTACCGCATCCTCAACGGTCAGGAAGTTTGCACATCCTTGCGGCGCGCTTCAGCCGCCAGTTCGGTGATCTCGCGGATATCTGCGATGGGATATTCGCTGGGAGAGACCGTCCCGATGGAAATGCTCATCAGGGGAGTGTTTTCCGGTTTTCCGGCTTCGTTGGTGGCCTGGATGAATCCATTTTCACGGTCAATAAAATTATAATGAGAGAGCACCTGTTCCTTAAAACGGTTTTTGATTCCATTGGCAATCTGGGAGGCGTTGGTTTCGTCAGAGACGATCACAAAGCTGTTCCCGCCGGGGTGACCGATGAAGTCCTGGGCAGTGCCAAATTCGTCCACCACTTCACCAAGCAGCAAAGTGGTAAAGCGGATCACGTTATCTGCAGCGACAAAGCCATACACATCGCTGAAGGCTTCAAAGTAATTGATTCGCACATCCAGGTAGGTCCAGCCTTCCTTGCGGATGATCTCGCGCAGCTGGTCTTCGATCAGACGTCCGGAAGGCAGCCCGGAGCGCGGGTCGGTGAGGCTGTCTCGTTCGGCGCGGGCGATGGCGTTTTGCACCCGCAGCTTGAGTTCCTCGATGTCGAATGGCTTGGTGATGTAATCATCCGCGCCCAGTTCCAGCCCCTGGAGCTTATCGCTGCGTTCATCCTTCTGGGTCAGGAAGATGATCGGGATATGGCTGGTGCGGATATTGGTGCGCAGCTTGCGGCAGACCTCATAGCCATCTATATCGGGGAGCATGATATCGAGGACGATCAGGTGGGGCAGGTTCTGACGGGTTTTTTCCAGCGCCAGGCTGCCGCGCCCGGCCACTTCCACTTCATAGCCCTGGCCACCAAAGAAAATGCCCAGCATTTCTGAAATATCGTGATCGTCTTCTACAACGAGTATTCTTGCTTTTCCCATAGGGTCCTCCCAATGAATCAGCTGGTTGCCTATGCGGACTGCGAAGCAGCCTGAGCATGCAGCCAGATGTTTTTAATCTGTGCGGTGGTGAGGTTCTTCTCAAAAGAACGGAAACCACTCAATCTGAAGCCATGTTTTGAGGCTATTTTATCAATTTCTTCCACTTGCTGCCGGGAGATTTTTTTCCCGATTGTATAGCTTTCATAGCGCCCCTCCAGGGCCAGAGCGATGGTCTCCGCCATGCAGGCATACGCTTTGCCCGGGGGAAAACCAAAATCAAAATGGAAATCCACCATACCGGGCACATCCACCACACCGCCGTCGATCACCAGCACGTCATTGCGGTGGGCGGCAATCTCGGCGGAGACATCCCGCGGGCGGGAGACATCACATACCACGCAGCCAGGCTTCAGATGCTCGGAGCGGATGATCGCCTGGGTATCGCTGGTGACAGTCAGCACCAGTTCGGCATGCCGGACAGCGTCCAGGTCCACCGTGGGGATGATGCGGGCACGCGGGTGGTCGGCTTCAATCTCCCGTGCAAGCTGCTCCGTCCTGGTTTGTTCCTTGCCCACCAGGTAAAGCGTGGCGACTTTATCGGCCAGCAGCGCTGCACACACCCGGCCGATGGCGCCGGTAGCGCCGACCACTGCGGCGGTAGCCTGCGGCACGGGGATGCGCATCTCTGCGCCAGCAGCGACTATTGCCCGCACTGCCACCGCCACGGTGTACGAATCTCCGGTAGTGACGGGGATATCCAGGTTTTGCGAAATGGTCAGCCCGGCGTCACCCACCACAGAGGTGAAAGCACCCAACCCCAGCAGCTTTGCGCCCAGCTTTTCGGCCATGCGCCCGGTCTGGATGATCTTACGATAAACGGTCTGCTCGGGCAGTTCCATCATCCGGCGGGGGGTGTATGGAGCGGCCACAAACCAGCCTTTGATCTCTTTGCCGCTGGCTTCGGAGCGGATCCCTTCGATCTCGGAGATATACACCGGCGGGAAATAGGTGGAAAAGAAATCGATCTGCCGTTCATTCAGGATTTTACCCAACAGCGGAAACTTGCGGCTGACATCCCGCTTGGGATCTATCGGGTGGATGATAAAGGCAAATGTATCCATGATTACCAGGTTTCCTGTACGTCCCTGCCGTAGGAATATAGGCGGCGGTGCAGGTCAGCAAAGGAGAAGCGGTGGTGGTCGCTGTCTTCATAGCGCACATTTTTATCAATGATGCGCCGTTCATTTGAGGCAACGATCACCACATCGGACTCAATGACGCGCGCCGGGTATATGATGATACCAGACCCAATCCGGCAGTTATGCCCCACACAGCTCCCCAGCACATCCTGGTTGGAAGGGCTGAGCTTGCTGCTGCCGTCCAGGGCGCGCAAGGGTTGGGGGAGCAGGTTGAAGTCGGTAAAGGTGCTGCCCGCCCCAATAAAAGTATTGCGCCCGATCACACACATTTGCAGGCAGGTGTTCTGCGCCACCATGCTGTTTTCCATAATAGTAGTCATGAACAGCGCCGCGCGGAAGGGGAGGAAAGTCCCATCCCCTACCACCGAGAGCATCAGCTGGCAGCCCTGTGAAACATTCACATTGTTGCCGATAATACAATTCTCGATGACCGCCCCGGCCCCCACAGTGACATTGTTGCCGATGGTGGTCGGCCCATGGATCACGGCGGTCGGGTCGATGACGCAGTTCTCCCCGATATGCACTACTTTGCTGCTTTCCAGCAATTGGCGGCCCTCGTACATGGCGCTGAAGAGCACCCCCAATTTGAACTTTAGGTCGGTATCCAAAGTGTGCTCGAATCGCGCCCCGCGCCCAAACAGCCCGAAGACCACATCCGCAATGTGGATATGCACCCAGGAGTCGATGGCGATGAACGATTTCAGCGGCACCTGGTAGGTCAGGTCGCCCTGCTGGGTCGCCATATAAGTGGGCACGTGATAATAGCCGATCTCGCGGGCTTCCAGGTCGATGATCAACGGTTCGGGCTTTTCGCGGGTCGGGCCATCCGGGAAGTACCACAGGTCTGCCAGATACAGCCCGCCGGATGGGGTATAGGAGGTGGATAGGGGCAGCGCATGCTCGCGGAAAGCCGGGTCGGTGGGAATAAAGGCCGCCCGGCAGGGTTTATTGCGCTCTTTCGCCTGGACAATAAACTCGGCGATGTAGAACTCATCAAAGAACAGGTTGTCGCGGTAGACAATGCAGGCGCGGTCTTCCCCTTCCGGGAAAAAAGCCGGGGAGAAGATATCTTCAAAATCATCGGTCTGCCGTTCGCCGGTCACATAGGGGGTCAGCACGTCACTGTGATGCAGCCATAAAGGCTTGTTCTGGATCCGCAGGTCGCGCGCATAGTCGTTGAACGGATATAGGTAACGGTGGTCTCGCAAGCTGATTCTGATCATTTGTATTAATTGTGCATTTCACATGCCGAAGTTGCGCGCCAGCATCCTTCGCTGACACGCCTGTTTTTGCCCAGAGAAACAGCATGGGCAGTTACTTCGAGTATACTCGCCGAACCCCGCGCGGAGTATGATAAATACAGGTCAGTTTCGAATGTGAATCAGGGACGAGGCACCGAGTAACAAGGCACCGGGGGAAGAAATGTCATGCTGAGCGAAGTGAAGCATCCACCGGGGTTTTGAAGTCGTGATCATGTTAGGGTCAAGGGCAATTTTTCTGAATGTTGGGCCGCAAACATTTTTTTGGTTGCCCAACCGAGCTTTTCCGGGGATCGTTCGCTAACGATTATCAGTCGTCCCGCTCACGATGACAGAAAATTATTCTTTCCCAACCATCTGTGTTTATCTGTGTTCATCTGTGGTTCAAATTGCCATACTTCGCAGGCTCAATATGACAATCTGATCTATTGTCATCCCGAACGAAGTGAGGGATCTCCCTAAAATGCCTGAGCAGCGTAACCATGCTAAAATTTCAGCACCTTGGTTGGATTGTGTACCATGATCCTGAATTTGGTTGCCATTTTGACATGGTAGACGGATGCCTCGTTTCTCTCGGCATGACAATCTTTTTCCTGGGTACCTCGTTACAGTGTGCCTAATCCCTTTCCCTGCATAAAAAAAGCCGCCGAATTAGTCTCGGCGGCTGGGAAAAAGCTATTCTTTATTCCGTCTTTTTCAACGATTCGATATGGTACGGTACATCGATGACCACAATATCACGGTGATGCCGCAGCCCGGCCCGCAGGCGCACTGCCGTCTGATTGTGCAGGAAACCGGCAACCTGGCTTTCCGGGATGAATTCCGGGATCACCACGGTGGTGATCATCTCGGGGAATTCCAGGTCGCTGACCGTTACGATATATTCCAGTAAAGGCTGCAGAATATCGCGGAAGTCATATTCGATCACTACCAGGAGCACGTCTTCCACCACTTCGGGGAAGCGCTTCCAGCGGCGCATGAAGCGTTCTTCCATCTCCGGGGAGGTCATGATCGTCAGCACACGTACATCGTTGGAGATGCGTTTGGCATATTCAATTGCCAGGATCGACCCGCGGTGCACATCGGCGATCGGCACCAGCACTACATTCCCCACTTCTTTGATATTTTCGACAGTCATCCCGGAAGTGGTGAGCGCGTCTGCGACGCGTGCGTAGTGCCGGCGAATGGCATTAAAGAATAGTACCAGGATCGGGATCATCACTGCTACGATCCAGGCGCCTTCCAGGAATTTGGTCGAGGTCAGGATGATGAAGACTATGGAGGTGACAGTTGCACCCACCGCATTAAGCGCCTGTTTGGCGCGGGTGTTCTTCTCGTAATGTACCTCGGTGACCTTGGTTTGAATGCTCTCGCCCGGCTTAAGGTGGCTGATGCGGCCCATCAGGCGGAACATGCCGCTCTGCGAAAGGCTGAAGCTGAGCATTACGCCCAGGGCATAGAGCGGCAGCATGGCGATTTCATCCGCCTGGAAGAGGATCACCAGGGTGGAGGAAACAATTGCCAGCACAACGATGCCGGAACTGAACACCAGCCGGTCGCCGCGGTTTTGCATCCAGCGGGGCAAAAAGCCGTCGTTCGCCAGGAAGTAGCTCAGGCGGGGGAAATCCTGGTAGCCGGTGTTGGCGGCCAGGAAGAGGATCATAGCGGTAAAGACCTGCACCCAATAATACAGGAATCCGCCGCTGGTCACCCGGCGGGTAAGCTGCGAGAGGATGCTCTCAGCTTCATTGGGAACCAGCGAGAGGTGGGTGGACAGGAAGGTGATCCCGATGAACAGGGACATTGCGATCGTACCCATCACGATCATGGTAATGGCAGCGTTCTTAGATTCCGGGGGCTTAAAAGCCTGCACCCCGTCACTGATGGCCTCAATACCGGTCAGGGCGGTACAGCCGCCAGCAAAAGCCCGCAGCAGCAGCCAGATGTAGGCAAAGCCTGTCAGGGAAGTTTCGGCAAAAATCTCTTCCGTGCTGGGGGGGATCGGGGCGGCCCCGAACAGGCCAAAATAGCGCACCAGGCCGATCACGATCACCAGCAAGACTCCGCCGACAAAGGCATAAGTCGGGATAGCGAAGATCGTGCCGCTTTCCCGCATACCGCGCAGGTTGACCCAGGTAATCAACACGATCGCCGCCAGTGCGATGTGGACGCGGTAGGGATGTACCGCCGGGAAAGCGGAAGTCACCGCACGCACCCCGGCAGAAACCGAGACCGAAACCGTCAGGATGTAATCCATCAGCAGGGCAGCCGCGGCAATCAGCGAGGGTAACGTCCCCAGGTTGTCTTTGGTAACCATGTAGGCCCCACCGCCCTTTGGGTAATGCATGATCGTCTGGATATAGCTCGAGATCACCAAAAGGATCAGCGCAGCGACGGCCAATCCGAGCGGCAGGGTCAGGGAGAGTGCTCCGCTGCCCAGCACCACCAGCACGCTCATGATCGCTTCGGTGGCATAGGCGTTGCTGCTGATCGGATCAGAGGCAAAGATCGCCAGGGCGCGCACTTTATCCAGCCGTTCGTGGATCTCGTGGCTGGTGGGGAAGGGGTCCCCAATCAGAAATTTTTTCAGGTTCGTTAAACTCATCTTCTTTCCTAAGTCATACGCAGGGATAAAAATTAAAGCCCAGACAATCCGAAAAAGATCATCTGGCCTTCAACCCAATCGACTATTATAGTCGCAAGGGGGCAAAAATTCCAGATTCTTCAAAGCAATGGGGGACGAATCGAATGGCTTTGCCTCCGGAATTTGTCAGCTGCGCTCATCATCAGCATCCAGATGTAATCATAAGATAACACAAAATTGTTCTCTACCGGGGCAAACTAAAACAGAACACAATTTTTACTCCGAATTTGGATCTGTTTACGGATATAATAAAATCAGCACTGCCAGAATTTAAGCCCACGGATCGTTCATTCTGGCGAGAGACCAAAGATCCGGGGACTTCAAAGGAGGTTTCATGCAAGTATTAGGGATTGATGTTGGCGGTTCCGGGATCAAAGGAGCGCCGGTGGATGTGGAAAAAGGAGAGCTGCTCACCGAACGTTATCGCATCCCCACACCACAGCCCGCAAAACCAAAACCAATCGCCAAGACTGTTGCCGAAATTGCCAAATATTTCAACTGGGATGGCCCCATCGGGGTGGGGTTCCCTGCCGCAGTCCAGCAGGGCGTTGTCCGCACCGCAGCCAACATCCACGGGAAGTGGATTGGGACCAATGCAGCCAAGCTGTTCCGGAAAACAACCAATTGTCCGGTAAAGGTGATCAACGATGCCGATGCCGCCGGACTGGCCGAAATGACCTTCGGCGCCGGGCAAGGGAAAATGGGAGTGGTGCTGCTGGTGACAATTGGCACTGGCCTGGGCACCTCGGTGTTCACCAACGGGATCCTGCTGCCCAATACAGAGCTGGGGCACATCGAAATTGGCGGTGAAGATGCGGAAACCAATGCCTCCGATGCCGCCCGCAAAAATGACGACCTCTCATGGAAAGAGTGGGCCAAGCGGTTCGATATCTATCTGAATACCCTGGAAAAACTGCTCTGGCCCGACCTGATCATTCTGGGCGGCGGTGTGAGTAACAAACACGAGAAATTTGTCCCCTACCTGAACACAAATTCTGAGATCCTCATCGCCGAATCTTTCAACGAGGCCGGGATCATCGGGGCCGCCCTGGCCGGGAGACCGTAAAGAACTTACGGTCATTGCAAACCTGACAATTTCGATGTAATCTGAGACTTTAGAAGTAAAATCCGAGCGCGCCGGAAATTCACCGGCGCGTTGGCGTTAATTACCCAAACAACTGCCGGTAATGTACCGCGATCCGTTCAATGGCCGCGTCGATCAGGGCGCGGTTCTCTTCTGTCTGGTGCCAGCGGGAAGCCCCTGAAGAGTGCGGCAGGGGGATCACCCATGCGCCAGAGGGGATCTGCATCTCCTGGCCGATGACTTCATCCAGACGCAGTTTATTATCAAAGAATAAGGTGATCGCCAGCCGGCCGATCGGGATGATCACCTCCGGGCTGACCAGGGCGATCTCCCTGTCCAGGAAGGGACGGCACAGGCGCTGTTCCCTGCCGGAGGGGACCCGGTCTCCGCTGCCGGATTTTGCCCGGCCGGGATAACACTTGGTCACCGAGGTCATGTATTGGGTGCTGCGGAACCAGTCCTCGTCGATCCCGGCGCGCCCCAGCCACTCGAACAGGCGCTTGCCGCTGCCGGCGTTGAAGGGCCGCCCGGCTTCCACCTCGGTGATGCCGGGTGCCTGGCCGATGGTCATCATGCGGGCGGTGTGAGTTCCCTGGGTCACGGCGGGCGGCTCTATCCAATAGTCGGCATCCAGGCACAGGCGGCAGGCGCGCATCTCGCTTTGCAGCAGGTGAAAATCGGTCTGTGGGTCGTTCATGCAGCGCTCTCCCCGCTGACCTCCATCCAGGTCTTCTGGAAATGCAAAGCGTCTTCTTCCATCACCGGGCTTTCGCACAGCATTCGCCCGGCGCAGCCATATTTGTGCAGGGCTTTGAACAGGGCTTCCAGATTAAAGTCGGATTCCTCAATCGGCAGGTGGTTCTGCTCCCCCTTTTCACTGTATTCGATCCCGCTCAGGTGGCAGGAGAGGTCTTTGAGGCTCTCCTCACCGAGCACATCGCGGTAATCTTCCAGCACCTGGCACCATTCTTCGTAGGTGTTCATCGTGCCGTCACCGGGGCGGGCGTGCAGATGGGCAAAGTCCAGGCAGGGCTGCACGCCTTCGATGGCTTTGCTCATCGCCAGGGTGTCTTCCAGCGACCCGAGCATGGCCCCTTTGCCCATCGTTTCGGGGCGCAGGGTGACCGGGTTGCCGCTGGCGCGCAACTCTTCCACGCACCCGGCCAGCCGATCGATTGCCAGGGGCAGTACTTCTTCCGCCGGTTTGCCGAAGTAGGAACCCGGGTGGAAGATGATCTCGGTTGCCCCGGCCAGGTGCCCGTAATGGGCGGCGTCCATCAGGCGCTGGCGCGATTTCGGCCATTCGGTTTCGTCAGCATTCAGGTGGATGTAATACGGCGCGTGCACGCTGAGGAGCACATCATTTTCCCCGGCGGCTTCTTTGATCTTTTCACAGGTGGCTTCACTGACGCGCACCGAACGCACCCAGCCGAGTTCCAGCGCGCCCAGTCCCAGCTCACGGGTATGGATGGCCGCGCCGGGGCTGCCGCCCGGTTTTTTGGGGGTGGAGATGGGGGAACCTACGGTACCAAAGCGGAAGGATAAGGACATGGAAAACCTCTTTCATTAGTGA
>QKGK01000460.1 GCA_003250455.1 Chloroflexota bacterium
ATCTTGGCATCCACCAGCATGTTGGGCATCACAAACCCAAAAATGACCGTCCCCAGTGTGATCAGTATATTAGTAAAGGTAAACAGGTCAGAGCCATATACCAGGCTCATCCCAAAACCAAAGAAGATCGCCAATATAAACTTGCTGACAAAAAAGGTGGTGGGCTGAATACCCCGCGGATTACCCGCCATTTCCAACTTGCGCTGGATCTCATCCAGGGCTTTTTGCGGTGTAACCCGCAAGGCCAATTCCCCCAATTTATTCGCCGCCGGGATGATCACACGGTCCACAAACGGCTGCGACATTTCAATATCATGCAGGCTGGCCGCTTCTCCACGCTCGGCAAACTCGGCTAAACGCTCCTCCAGAGGGTCAACCCCACTGGATTTGCGCAGCCCAACCACCACCAAAACGATGGCGATCAGCACAACGATCAGAACAATTCCTAACAGTACTCCGGTAGAAAGAGACATACTACCCTCAATCCTTTACAAGGTTATTCTCTAAACTTCAATATCGGCAATCTTATTCATCACCAGGGTACCCGCAATAATCAGGATACCGCTGCAGCCTAACATACTTGCACCACAAATGATCGGTTCTTCAAAAAATTGCATAATATAAGAACGGTTCAGGATATACAGCGCCCCGATCAGGAAGAGTGGCATTAAAGAAAGCAGCCGTCCCGACGCGGTTACCTGGGTAGTCAGGGTTTTGATTTCACCTTTTATACGGATGCGCTCACGGATGGTGTGCGAGATGGTTTCCAGCACTTCAGCCAGGTTTCCACCTACTTCTCGCTGCACATTGATCGCCGTGATCACCAGGTCGAGGTCCTCACTGGGGATTCGGACCAGCAAATTATCCAGGGCAACTTCCATCGAGATGCCCAACTGCATTTCCTGCACAACCCGGTGGAATTCCGTATTGATCGGCGCCGGCAATTCTTTGGAAACCGATTCCAACGCCTGCATGGTGGAAAACCCTGCCCGCAAGCCATTCACCATCAAATTAAGCATATCGGCCAATTGCCCATTGAAATCATTCAGGCGTTTCTTCTGCAACTGCCCAACTAAAATTCTGGGAACGAACAACCCCCCAACCGCGCCTGCCAGCGCAAACGAAAGACCCAGAGCGGTCACTTCCAATTTGCCCAACAATGCAAACGATAATGCGCCTACCAGCAAGCTGGACAGTCCCATCAGGCCAATATATTCACCAGGCTTTAACTTGAGGTCTGCTCTTGCCAGATTTTGGCTGATTCCTTCCCCAAAATCGGTGGTCTCAACCATCCCATTCAGCCAATCAGAAAAGGCAGAGGATTTGTCCTCATCGGCCATCTGGGAAGAACCATATTCCAGGCCGCCCTCGGAGGCTTCCAGATACCGATCTATTCTTTCTTCAACCAGTTCTTTTTCGCTGGTGATTGTGATGATCACACCGCCCACGACAAGGACAAGTATCATCCCCACAATGACCCAAATGACTGCACCAGACATATTTTCTACCTTATTATCCTAAAGTTCACCACAACCAGGTTAGCGCCGCGAACCGATCCCAAAGATTTGGGGCGGCAAATGGATGCCGGCGGCTTCCAGTTTATCCATAAATTTGGGGCGCAAACCGGTAGGTCGCAGCCGGCCAATAATCTGGCCGTTTTCATAACCGGTCTGTTCAAAGACAAACAAATCTGTCATAGTCACCACATCGCCTTCCATCCCGGCAACTTCCGTGATGTTGACAACTTTACGGGTGCCATCACGCAGACGTTCGGAATGGACGATCAGGTCGATCGCCGAGGCAATTTGCTCACGAATCGCCCGCACTGGCAAGTCATATCCGGCCATCAGGGTCATCGTCTCGATACGGGCAAGCGTATCCCGTGGACTGTTGGAGTGTGCCGTGGTCATCGAACCATCGTGACCGGTATTCATTGCCTGGAGCATGTCCAGGGCAGCGCCATCACGAATCTCACCCACGATCAACCGGTCCGGGCGCATACGCAGGGAGTTCACCACCAAATTCTGGATGGTGATTTCACCGCGGCCTTCAATGTTGGGCGGGCGGGATTCCAGGGTGACCACATGTTCCTGCTGCAGCTGGAGCTCAGCCGCGTTTTCAATCGTCACAATCCGCTCCCCGTCTGGCACAAAACCAGAGAGGACATTTAACGTAGTCGTTTTCCCCGAACCTGTGCCGCCTGAGATCACAATGTTCAAGCGCGCCTGTACGCAGGCTTTTAAGAACTGGATCGCTTCAGGCGTGATCGTACCCAAACCGATCAATTGTTCAACTGTAAACGGGGTTTTGGAAAACAAACGAATGGTTAGAGTCGGGCCTACCAGCGAGATAGGCGGAATGACCGCATTCACACGGGAACCATCCGGCAAGCGGGCGTCCACGTACGGGCTGGACTCATCGATGCGGCGGCCAAGGGGTGCCACGATCCTGTCGATAATGCGCATCACATGGTCATCGCTCTCGAAAGCCAGGGGCACTCTGGTCAGTTTACCTTTGCGCTCCACGTAAATGTTCTTGGCCCCGTTCACCATCACTTCTGTCACGGAATCATCATCCAAAAGCGGCTGCAGCGGGCCAAACCCGATAATTTCAGCGACGATCTGTTCAAAAAGCCGATGCTTTTCCTGGCGGGATAGCACAATGCTTTCTTCAACCAGAATTTGTTCAAAAAGACCCTGGATCGTTTTCCGAACTTCCGCCACCTTGGTCACATCCATGGATGGGTCCAACTCAGCCAACAACCTGTTTTGGACTCTGGTTTTCAGGTCCATGTAAGTATCTCGCTGACCAGCAGCACCAGGGGGAGCCGTTCGTCGCCCTTGCAATGAAGAAAGCCGGGTTCCACCGCCAGAGGACGAGCCCCCTCCCATCTGACTGCTGCGCTTTGGATCTTCGTCTTTACCTTGCTCTAATCTTTTTAATAAGGACATCCAACACTCCTCAGGAACCAATCAGGTTCATTCGGTCAATTTATTATAATATGAAGTCTGTTGCCACGATAAAAGCACACAACGCCTGCAAAACTATAACAACGATTCCTCGGCTTCGATCTCCAATTTTTTGATCTTCTCCCGGATATATGCTGCCAGGTCGAAAATCCCCTTGGAAATGGGGTGAGTCTTGTTCTGGATCAGGAAAGGCACCCCTCTATCCATCGCAGGCACCACCAGCCGGTCATCAAAAGGCAATACAGCCGCCATTTCGCTTTTAATGATATCTGCAACCCGCTCCGGGGTTACCGAGCGGCGTTTATCCATTTTATTCATCACCAAAAACAGTTTTTGTGGAGGGTATCCCAATGCTGTCGTCAGGTCCAGGAACAAACGGATATTCTTCACTGAAGGGATGTCTTGCGTCGTTACGATCGCGATCAGGTCAGCTTCATCGATCGCCGTCAGGGTGATATCGTCCAGGCTGGAGGAGGTATCAATTAAAATGTAGGCGAACATATTCTTCAGGAACCGGATCACCTTTCCAAATTGATCACCGGTCACATTTTCCGCCTGTTCCGGGCGCGGTGGGGCCGCCAGTATTTTTACACCTGTTTCTCCGTGCTCCAACAGGACATCTTCAATGAACTCGTAATCCAGCTCATCTGCACGGATGGCGACATCCGCCAGGTTGTTCTTGGTTTGTTCATTAAAGAAGAAGGAAAGGTCGCCAAACTGAAGCCTGCCATCCACCACAAGGACAGGGTGTTCCTCCGAATGGAGCGCTACTGCCAGGTTGGCGGTAATGGTTGTGGAACCAGTGCCGCCTTTGGGGCCATAAACCACAACGATCTTTCCTCTATGGCGCGGCGCGAGGATCATCCCGCCAGAGGATTCAAATCCGCTGGCTTTCACGGCTGCCAGGGTGCTGGCGGCTTTCCGCTTTTCGATGTGCGCCATCTCACCAGCTCGTTGAATGGCCGAGATTAGCTCATCCAGATCCGGTGGTTTTGTTAAGAAGTCTCGTGCGCCAGCCAACATAGCCTGGCGCATATAGTTGGAATCGCTTTGCACAGAAAGGATGACAATTTGCGTTGCAGGCAATTTTGCGCGGATGCGTTCCGTTGCCGTAATGCCATCCATATCCGGCATATTGATGTCCATCAGGACAACATCCGGTCTGGTTTCGTGGGATACCCGAATTGCCTCTTCCCCAGTTCGACCAATCCCGACAACTTCTACATCAGGGTCAAACTGAAGCAGTTTGCGAATATTTTCCCTTGTTTCTGCGATGTCATCTACAATGACAACGCTGATTTTTTCACCATCGCTCATTCAGACACTCCACATTCATTCCAAAGGTCGCGTTATTGTACAGTCTCGTTACCTTTATCATTCTCCAGCACAGGAGCTTGCAGTACGTCTATTCTTTCCAATGTGCCGTAAGGAAGCCGAACAGGCAGCGGAATCCGGTAAACATCCATCAGATACTGCAACGTGACAGCATCGGTATCTACCCGGCCGTTGTCATTGGCTCCGCGCAATGCCAGGGTAATTTCTGCGCCGGTATAGAGCAGATAATTCAGTGTCACGGCATCTTGCGGCCACATGATCAGGGTGACAATATCAGGGGCCAAGGTCCTCGGGGTAGTAACCACCTGCTCACCTTCGGCAGGTTGTTCGCCCACCGGAGTAGGTGTCACCACAATTGCCTCTTGCCCGTCTTCGTTGTAGACCGGGAAAGTGCCCACATTCAAAACCGAAAGGTCCTGCAAGATCCGTTGGCTGACCACACGCGGCCGCTGCGATTCCGAAGGCACATAATAAAACGGTTGGTCCAGCAAGGCGTCCAGTTCTGCGCGCCCCTGGGGAGACATCGTTCCACCGGTACCGGTTTGCGCCACAAGGTTGCTGTATGTCTGGCCGGTGAGGGCGCTCCCTGGTTCCTGGATCAAAATATTGGCTCCCGGAGATAATACCCCAGCGGTCTGGTTTGGTGTAATCGATTGGAATTGGGTATCCAGGTCGACAAAAGCCATGGTCACAATCACATCCACGCTGTCACCGCGGGCCAGGCCGTAAGCCACCGATGAGAACCGGTTGATCGGCACCGGGAAGGCAACCATCCCTTCCGGGATCAGCCAGGCATGATCGGAACCATTTGATTCTTCCACATTTTCCAGGATCATACTTTCATTCAGAAAAGTACCTGAAGGCAGGTCGATCCGAGCCACTTGACCCACAACCTGACTGATCGCGTTAAAGCTGGATCCTTCACTTACCTGCGTAATGGGAAGATTTCTGATCTCTAATTTTGCATCCGAGATCACCTCTCCACGGGAAACCGGTTGCTTGAGTGCAACCACCGGAATGGTCTGCAAAGCCTGTTCTGTAGCTACCACGTCCGTATCTGATAATTGCCCACCTCGTTGGTTGAGCACGAATATTGCCCCAATCCCAACAACTGCAACCAGGGCCACAAGTAAGAGTAATCTTCCAAGGCGCATAATGCCTCCTAAACAATTAGTTTCAGATCTTTTCTAAAAACTGCTGTAATAATACCTCGTCCACCTGTTATGTCAAGCGGAGGAGAGTACTACCCAAACGTACTACTTCCTTCATTAGTCTACAAGAGAATTGCTATTAGTGCCACAGAAATTTATAGCCAAGTAGGTGCGTTTATCGTGTTATGGTGAATAAGCTTTTTTTTATGTTGAAGGGTCATTTCAGGGGATTTTCTTAGTCTAATATCGCCCCTGAAACGGTGAAGCCCCTTAAAAAGGGGCCTCACAGATAATCAACTATTGGGACTGGTATGTCTATTTAGTTACCCACGAAATCGAGGGTGTTAGCAATTTCGGTAAAGACGTTACCAATGGTCGGGGCAAGGAACTGCATAGCTACGATAACAACGATGGCGATCAGAACGATGATCAATGCATATTCTACCAAGCCTTGTCCTTTTTCTTTTGCTGCGAATAACATAACGAATTCTCCTTTCATGAATTTGGTCCACCGCTTCAACGGTGGTGATTGATAGCTAGATTATAGAGTATTTCCTGAAATTTTTCAACACTAAAAAATTACAATTCTGTTAGGCTTTCATTATCCTGGCAGTGTAATTGTCACACGCACACCCTGGCCAAGAGCGCTGTCTACCACACATTCTCCGCCAAGCATCTCTGCCCGCTCCTGGATCACCTTTATACCCATTCCCTTATTCCCAAGCTGCATACCGTCAGGGTCAAACCCTTTTCCGTCATCCTCCACCACCAGCTGGATGCGGTCTGTTCCCATATCCAGATGTACTTTTGCCTGAGAAGCCTGGCTGTGAGAGGCGACATTATTCAGCAGCTCCTGCAGGGAGCGGAAGATCATCACTTCCAGATATGATTCCAGTCGTCTTTCATTACCAGTGATTGAAACGCTGACCTCAATTTTGTTCTTTTCCCGGAATGCATTGCAATAGCGCTTGATGGTTGGGGCCAACCCCAGGTCATCCAGCATCATCGGGCGCAGATCAAAAATGAAGTCCCGTACCTGCTGGAAGGTGGTGGAAGCGGCCCCTTTCAATTGCGAAAGCTCTTCCCGCGCTTTTTCCTGGTCCACCTCAAACAAGCGCATGGCAATTTCAGTTTGCAGGATGAAGTTGGAAAGCGCTTGCGCCGGCCCATCGTGCATCTGCCGGGATAAACGCTGACGTTCGGTCTCCTGCGCCTGGATCATCATTTCGGCTTTTGCCAATTTGGAATCCGATCCGGCAGTTTTTCCACCAGAGAGATTCACCCCGCCGTCCAGCGCCTGCTGGATCTTTTTCAGGGACGACAAATAGCGGTCCAGGTGATGCTGGTCGCTTTGCAGTTTTTCCAGTTGGCCGCGCATCCCCACCAGCCGCTGTTGGGCATTCAGGGCTGCCTCGTAGGCAGTTTTCACTTCGGAAACCGGTAATTCGTTGATCTTGCTTTCCACTTGCTGTAAGTGCATGTTAATGGTTGCGTTGCGTTGAGAAAGCTTTTCCACTTCAACCTGGCTTTGGTCTAACATTAAGCTGATCTCGCGCAGTTCTCGCTGCGTATCATCAATATCCTGTTGGATACTATCATGCAGTTTGGTTAAAGCATTGTCCGTGCCGCCTGCAATCGAACTCATAGACTACTCCTCTGCATCAGGATCTCCTTGCTCATAGAGGCGGACCCAACCCCTGCGGAGAGCATAGACTGCTGCCTGCGTCCGGTCCTCCACGCCCAATTTACGTAAAATGGCGGTTACATGGTTTTTAACAGTTTGATGGCTGATTCCCAGGAAGTTGGCAATTTCCTTATTGCTCATGCCCTGCGTCACGCATTCCAGCACTTCCATCTCACGGGTGGAAAGCGGATAGAAAGGTTCACCGGGATCACTATACGGCCGCGCCAGGGAATCCGTTCTCTCTTCAAGCCATTTCTCAACACCTGCTTCATCCAGTTTTTTATCCCCGACAAAGTAGAACCCCTGGGCAACTGCCCGGATGATATCGTTCAGTTTTTCCGGCTGGACATCCTTCGCACTGTATGCGCTGGCGCCTACCCGCATGGAATGAATGACCTGCTCCGTATCATCGTAAGCCGTCAGCAAAATCACTTTGGTCCTCAGTTTATCCGCCACCACCATCCTGGTGATCTGCTGTCCATTCAATTCGGGCAGGTTCACATCCAACACGGCCACATCAGGCTCTAAATGGCGGATGATCTCCAAGGCCTTTTCTCCGGACTCAGCCTCACCCACGATTTCAAAATCGGGTTCCAGGGAAAACGAGTCAATAACGCCCTGACGAAAGAGCGGGTGATCATCCACAACAATGATTTTTATTTTTTCCATGTAAGCGGTTCCTGTCGAATGAATTTCAAAACACACGAATCAATACCTGCTGTCTGAATGTTTTAATGAAGCAGGCTCACTTCTCAGAGCGTCTCACCTGTTGCCAGCATAATTTTAAATTCAGACAAAGGCAAATAAATGCCGGTCAAATCAAAAAAAGTATAGCACAGGCAGGCATGCCAAGCAATAAAAGAACCCCTTCATCTTTTCCTTCAACTCTTCACTGCTACATCCATAACAATAGCGGTGATTTATGGTCAGAGGTCCTTAATGGTTGAGATTGCCTATCCTCCCCCGTTTCCAGCATCCTCAGGTATAATACAACGCTGGAATTATTAACCCTGGAGGATAATCATGGAAAGAACTTTGGTATTTGTAAAACCGGATGGCGTACAGCGCGGCCTGATCGGAGAGATCATTGTCCGCCTGGAAAAAAGAGGGCTTAAGCTCGTCGGGGCCAAATTTATGGCCGTTTCAGACGAACTGGCCGCCGAACATTATGCTATCCATGAAGGCAAACCCTTTTACGACAGCCTGATCGCCTACATCACCTCCTCCCCGGTGATGGCAATGGTATGGGCAGGCCCAAAAGCAGTGGAAGCGGTTCGGCAGACCATGGGCGCCACCAACCCCACCAACGGAGAACCCGGTTCCGTACGCCAGGATCTGGGTCTGGAAATCGGCCGCAACCTCACCCACGCCTCCGACTCGGTGGAAAATGGTGAGAAAGAGATTGCGCTGTGGTTCAAGCCGGAAGAACTGGTGGAATGGGAACGCGCCATCGACGCATGGATTTTTGAATAAGCCCTTTTGTAATCAAAATCCTGACCTAAAGTAAAAATACTGGCACCATGCCAGTATTTTTTTATTCTTCAGGGTTTGCCAGCGGGCCAGGAACCCAATCTTACTGCATGTGCAGCACCACTTTGCCCTCAGACCAAAGCTGCTCCAGCCCGTAATATTCGCGCTGTAAGGGGGAAAAAATGTGCAGTACCACATCCCCAAAATCTGCCAGGATCCAGCCGTCCATATCGGTGCCTTCCACCTTGGTTTTTAGATGATAAGTTTCCCGCACAGCATCCATGGCTCCATGGATCAAGGCCTTAAGCATGCGGGTGCTGGTGCCGGTGCAAATCACAAAATAATCGGTAAATGGGGCAATTCCTTGCAAATCAAGCAAGACGATATCTTCCCCTTTTTTATCTTCCAGGGCATCCACGATGGTTCGTGCTACTTCCAATCCGTCCAAATTCACCTCAATCAATCATCTGGTGGTCAAAATAAACCCCGGCTGGCCACAGGATGACTGCAATTACCAGGCCCGGGGAAACAGGGGAACAACCCCTATCCACTTATTCTGCCAAAGTTGCTGTGCTAATTTTACTATAAACCGCGCCATCCGGGCTCAAATCGCTCCGGTAGAGAGTGACTGTCTCTATCCGGGCAGCCCCCAAAAAGGCAATTTTATGTTTCTTGAGGACTGCGCTGGCCTTGCGCACCTGGCTGGGCGTTGCATTTCGCGAGACCCGCCCCAGCGTCAGGTGCGGATTGAACGCACGCTGTTCCGGAGCGTACCCTAACCGGGCTGTTTCCATATCGATGCGCCGCTGTAAGCTCATCAATTCATCCGGAGCTTCCACCCCCACCCACAACACCCGCGGGCGAGCCGCATTCGGAAAGACGCCAAAGCCGCCTACACTGATCTCAAACACGCGGTGATTGGCCGCTTCTGTTTTCAGAATCGTTTCAAATACCGGGATGTTCTTCTCTGAAACATCGCCGAGGAATTTCAATGTAAGGTGAATATTGTTCACCGGTACCCAGCGAACAGGTCCACCAGACAACTCCTCTTGTAATTGGTTCGAGGCCTTTTCCAGGGCGTTGTTTAGAGCAACCGGTAGATCAACTGCGATAAATGATCGGATTACCGCCATGCTCAAACACTTTCTACGCTAATTGGGCTGCAGAGCGTCCTGCAGTGCTTTTATCAGATCCAGGAAGCTGACCGGCTTTGTGAGGTATTGGTTTGCACCAGCATCCATTCCCGCTGCAATATCGCCAGGCAAACTCTTTGCCGAGACGACAATTACGGGAATGGCGTTGTAATGGGGGTCATTTCGAATAAATTCAAGCACAGATAAACCAGATTTTTCCGGCATCATCACGTCCAGCAAGACCCCATCAGGGGGACCACTTTGGATTACCTGGACTGCCTGGTCAGAGCTCATGCAGGCCTGCACATGGTACCCGCTTAAACAGAGCATTTCTGAGAACAACTCAACAGTCTCTCGCTGGTCGTCCACGACCAGGATCGTTTTATCTGATTTTTCCAATGCTTTCCTTTTACTCCAAATTCAGCATTTTACTCTTACCAAAATAGCATAAAGTGAAAGAAATAGCAAGCGAAATCCGGGTATTTAAATAGTTCTACACAATTAGGAGATTTTTACACCAATGGTCGCTATCCCCAGTCGAAAAACAGCCATTCTACAGCCAGTTAAGAGATATCGGGAGGGGCTTCTTCCTGGTAGGCAGCTAGCAGCGCAGCGTAATCTTCAGGGGTATCCACATCCATCCCTGCCCTGGCATCCAGCCAGGGAACATACTGCGCCCGGAAGCGGGAGAACACTTGCCGCCCGCCCGCGTCCCCCACCGCGCCAGCCAGTGCTTCAAATGTCTGACCATCGAACAACACCGGGTTGCCGCGCCGGTCGTCCACCAGGGGAGCAACGATGGGAATAAGCGACCCCGCATAGCTATCGACCAGGGTTTGCACCAACCGGACAGAGATCTGCGGCTGATCCACCAGCAGGAACATCGCCGCCAGCGGCGCGTCCGCCCCCATTTGGTCGAAGGCCGCCACTGCCGCCCGCACCGAAGTAGATTGACCCTCCATCCAATGAGGATTCTCCACCACCTGCACATTCAGGCCGGAGACCTCCGCTTCTACCTGATCGCTTTCTGCGCCGGTCACCACCAGCACCGGCCACAACCCGGAGGCAAGCGCCGTCTCAGTCACTAC
>QKGK01000285.1 GCA_003250455.1 Chloroflexota bacterium
GGGGGTTGAACAGCCTCAACAGCCCCCGGATATGGCGGGACAAAATTTTTATAAGGCATTCACTGCCGGGGCGATCTCTTCGGCCAAATAGCGGATATTTTCCGGGGAATAGTCCCCGCCTACATTGAAGATCACATGCTCAAAGCCCCAGCTTTTCAGCTCGGCGGCGCGGGCAACCGCATCCGGCTTGCCCTTCGAGAAATCAGCCGTTTCCAGCACGGTCTTCTCGATCTCTTCATACGGCCGGCCGACGTCCTCGCAGTGGCCGCGCAGGATCTCCAGGCTTTGTTTCAATTGAGCTTCCCCCGTTCGTCCAAAGAAGTTGCAGGCATCGCCGTACTTGGCAATGTAGCGCAGGGTCTTCTTTGGCCCCATCCCGCCGATCAGGATCGGTGGGTGCGGCCGCTGCAGCGGCTGCGGGTTGTTGAACGGCTTTTCCATCTGGGTGTGCTTGCCGTTATAGGGGGTGCTGTCACCGGAGAACATCCGGTGGGCAATCTGTAACTGCTCCTCCAGCAGCTCAAAGCGCACCTTCTTCTCCGGGAAGGGCAGGCCCAGGCTTTTGCTCTCATACTCGTACCAGGCTGCCCCGATGCCGAAGTACATCCGCCCGCCGGAAAGCACATCCAGGGTGGAGATCATTTTGACCACGATCGCCGGGTAGCGGTAGATCACCCCGCCAACCATCAGGCCCAGGTGGATCTTCTCTGTCACCCCGGCCAGGTAGCCCAGCGTGGTGTAGCCTTCCATCATCTCGGTTTCGGGGTCGCCCAACGCGCCCCCCAGCTGGAAGAAATGGTCCATCACCCAAACGCTGTAAAAGCCGCCTGCTTCGATCGTTTGGACGGTGTCTTTCAGCCAACTGCGGCGGGTTTGCGGGGTGGAAGGGCGGAAGTGGGGAATTTGTAAACCTATACGCATAAGAAGCTCCTTTAGGAAAGGTCGTTATCATTGGGTGCATGGTCGCCGGGAAAGAGGATGTATTGCATGTCCACCAGGGTTATTATACCCTGCCGGGAACCGAGGTTAACCCCTTGGTGCCCATGGATGCCCGCCTGTGTGGCATGACACGGGACGGGAATGATCCATATCGCCAGGAACATGGTTTATACTGGATGTATCGCCTTACAACCACCAGAAACCGAAAGAAAACCGATGACCGAAAAAATCACTCTTCACGTGAACGGCCGCCAAATCCAGCTCGAAGCAGACCCGCAAACGCCGCTGATGTACGCCCTGCGCAGCCAACTCGGTCTGAGAGGCGTCAAGACCGCCTGCGGACAGGAGCAGTGCGGGGCATGCAACGTATTGATCGACGGGGAAGCCGTCCCTTCCTGCAAGCTGCACGTGGGGGCTGTCCAGGGAAGCCAGATCGTCACCATCGAAGGGCTGGGCACGCCGGAGAACCTGCACCCGCTGCAGGAAGCCTTCATCGAAGAACAGGCCACCCAATGCGGCTACTGCACTGCCGGGATGATCATTGCCGCCCAGGGGCTGCTCAACAAGGTGCGCTACCCCACCGAGGCACAGATCAACCAGGCGCTGGATGGACACCTGTGCCGCTGCGGCACCCACGAGCGCGTCCGGCGGGCGATCAAACTGCGCATCGCCCGCCCGGACAGTCATCCGCTGTTTGAAACCCGGGACCTGCCGGCGCTTCCTTCACTAAACCCCTCACTCCCGGGTATCCTTGAGCAGAACCCCTCGCTGGATGCCTGGATCCGCATCAACCCGGACGGCACCATCACCGTGTTCAGCGGCAAGGTCGAATACGGGCAGGGGATCAAGTCAGCCATCGCCCAGATCGCCGCCGATGAGCTGGATGTCTCCCTGGAGCGCATCCAAATGCAAATGGCGGATACCGCCCAAACCCCTAACGAAGGCCGCACCGTGGGCAGCATGTCGCTGGAGACCTCCGGCAACGCCGTCCGGCAGGCGGCCGCTGAAGCCCGCCAGTTCCTGCTCTACCGCTCCCTCGAAGAGCTGGATGCCGCCCCCGAAGACCTGACCGTCGAGGACGGCACGATCACCAACGCCAAAAACGGCAAATCGATCACCTATTGGGCGCTGCAGGGCGGGCAGCAGTTCAACACAAAGGTCACCGGGGCAGCAAAGCCCAAGACGCCCGCCGATTACCAGTTGGTCGGCCGCCCGGAGAAACGCATTGACCTGGTGGGCAAAACCACCGGCACATTCGCCTATGTCCACGACCTGCACCCGGAAGGGCTGCTGTATGGGCGCGTGGTCCGGCCGCCCAGCTACCACGCCCGCCTCAAAGCGCTGGATACAGCCCCCGTCGAGCAAATGGCCGGGGTGGTAAAAGTGGTGCGGGATGGCAGCTTTTTGGGCGTGATCGCCGAAGAAGAGTTCCAGGCCGATCGCGCCATGGAGAAGCTGGCCGAACTGGCCGAATGGGAAACCGTTCCCATCCCCTCCGACCAAGAGCGCCTCCACGCAGAGATTCAGGCGCAGATCGACGAATCGCACCTGGTGGTGGACGGCAGCGGTACCTATGACCCCATTCCGCCCATCCATGTCCCCGCCGGGGCCAGCCAGACCATACAGGCCACCTACACCAAGCCCTTCCACATGCACGCCACGATTGCTCCTTCCGCCGCCCTGGCGCTGATGCAGGACGGCAAGCTGACCATCTGGGGCCACACCCAGGGCGCTTTCCCCCCGCGGGATTCGATCGCCGTGGTGCTCAACATGGCCCCGGAAGACATCCGCTTGATCCACACCGAAGGCTCCGGTACCTACGGCCACAACGGTGCGGACGATGCCGCCCTGGATGCCGCCCTGCTGGCACGCAGTCTCCCCGGGCGGCCGGTGCTGCTCAGGTGGACGCGCGCCAACGAGCACCAGTGGGA